>PNNE01000287.1 GCA_013824055.1 Rhodobacter sp.
CTCAGGCTTGCCGCCGAGGAAGAAGGCGGCGTCGCCCTTTTCCAGACCCAACTGGACCCGGATCGCCTCGGTCCGCTCCGGCCCGATGTTCTTGGCCAGGGGGCCAGCGGCTTCCATGCCCGAGCCATCCTCGGCCTCGCGCCAGAAGATATAGCCCATCCCCGGCAGCCCCTGCGCTTGCGCAAAGGCGTTCATCCGGTCGCAGAACTTGCGGCCCACGGGTTCGCCCGACGGCCCCTTGGGCGCAGGGATCGCGCGGACTTCGTTGCCGTCCTGCTCCAGCAGTTTGGCAAAGATCGCGAAGCCCGAGCCGCGGAAGTGTTCGCTGACATCCTGCATCCTGATCGGGTTGCGCAGGTCGGGCTTGTCGCTGCCATACCATTTCAGGCTGTCGCGATAGGCGATGCGCGGCCAGTCGGCATGGACCTTGCGGGGCTTGCCGGTCCAGTCGTTGAACGACTCGAACAACCCCTGCAACACCGGCTGGACGGCGGCAAAGACGTCGTCCTGGGTCACGAAGGACATCTCGACGTCCAGCTGGTAAAAGTCGGTGGGCGAGCGGTCGGCACGCGGGTCCTCGTCGCGGAAGCAGGGCGCGATCTGGAAATAGCGGTCGAAGCCCGCGACCTGGATCAGCTGCTTGAACTGCTGCGGCGCCTGCGGCAGCGCATAGAACTTGCCCGGATGCAGGCGGCTCGGCACCAGGAAGTCGCGCGCGCCTTCGGGGCTGGAGGCGGTGATGATCGGCGTCTGGAACTCGGTGAAGCCCTGGTCCCACATCGCGTTGCGCAGCCAGCGCACCACGTTTGACCGCAGCATCATGTTCTGGTGCATCGTCTCGCGGCGCAGGTCGAGGAAGCGGTAGGTCAGCCGGGTCTCCTCGGGGTATTCGGTATCGCCGAAGACCGGCAAGGGCAGCTCTTCGGACGCCCCCAGCACCTCGACCCCGGTCGCGTAAACCTCGATCTCGCCGGTCGGGATCCTGGCGTTCACCAGCGACGCATCCCGCGCCTTCACCCGGCCGTCGACCCGGATCACCCATTCCGCCCGCACCTTTTCCAGCGCGGAAAACGCGGGCGAGTCACCGTCGCACAACAGCTGCGTGATCCCGTAATGATCGCGCAGGTCGATGAACAGCACCCCGCCGTGGTCCCGCACCCGGTGGACCCAGCCCGACAGGCGGACGGTCTGGCCGACATGATCCTTGTTCAGCGCGGCACAGGTATGGCTGCGATAGGCGTGCATCATCGTTCCCCTTTCCAGGGCCTCAATTCCATCGCGCCGATACACCTTGCCCCCTGCCCGAAGTCAAGCCCGCGCCCTTTCCTCTTTGCCCAAATATCCCCGCCGGACGCGCCTGCGGCCAGCGTCGAATGCCTGCGGCGGGGATATTCATCCAAAGATGAAGACTGCGGGGATCAGGCCCCGAAGCGCGTTGCCGAGCCAAAGCCGGACGCCGGGGAGGTCTTCGGCGGTGAGGATCTCTTCGCGGCAGCCAAGCTCGGCGCGCAGCACACCCGGCAAGAGACCACAGGACAGGGGCGGAGTCCGCATCCCCTGGCCACGGTCGAAGAAGACCGTGGTGATCGACCCGTCGCAGACCTCGCCCAATTCGTTCAGAAAGATCACCTCGTCCAACCCCTCGGGCAGCGCGGCCCGCGCCCGGTCATAGGTCTCGCGCCTTGTCGTCTTGACCCGCAACCAGGGGTCGCCGGACCAGAGTCGCTCGACCGCCAGCCCAACCCGCCACTCTGGCCTGGCCAAGGGCAAGGCGGCCACGGTCCACTCCACCCGGCCCGCCCGGTCCAGGGACAGCCGCAGCCGCGCCGGGTGGTCCGGGCCTTGCGGCGCAAGGTCGGGACAGGACCACCCCAACATCCGAGCCGACCGTTGCAGCCGGTCAAGATGCAGCGCCCAGCGCGGCGCGGCATGGCCGTCCCACAGCATCGTCTCGATCAGCTTCAGTCCCGGCTCACTGCCGCCTTCACGAAGCGCGCCTTCCACAACGCCTCCTCCCATTCGCCATCTGCGGTCGAGCCATGCGTCAGCCCGCCGCCCACGTTCATCACGATCTGATCGCCGGAAACCGACAGCGTCCGGATCGCCACGCTGAAATCCGCGTCCCCCCCCGGCGACATCCATCCCACCGCGCCGCAATAGACGCCGCGCGCAAAGGGCTCCACCTCGCGGATGATCTCCATCGCCCGGATCTTCGGTGCGCCGGTGACCGAGCCGCAGGGAAACAGCGCCGCCATCAGCCCCGGAAGCATCGCCGGGCCGTCAAGCACGCCTTCGACGGTGGATGTCATCTGGTGCACCGTCGCATAGCTTTCGATGGCATAAAGGGCGGGCACCTTCACTGTCCCCACCCGCGACAGCCGCGAGATGTCGTTGCGCAAAAGGTCGACGATCATCAGGTTTTCGGCCAGATCCTTCGCGTCGCTTCGCAGATCCGCGATGATCGCGGCATCCTCGGCCGGGTCCTTGCCGCGCGGCCGCGTGCCCTTCATCGGGCGCGTGACGATCCGGCCACCCTGTACCTTGAAGAACAGCTCGGGCGAGCGCGAGACGACCACCGGCCCCACCCCAAGGTCGACATAGGCCCCATGCCCCACCGCCCCCGTGCGCCGGAACGCGCCGTAAAGGCCCAGGGCCGACCCCGAAACCAGCTTCGCCGCCATCGGGAACGTCAGGTTGACCTGGTAGCAGTCCCCGGCGGCGATATAATCGAATATCCGCCGGGCGGCCGTCCCGTAGGCGCGTCGCCCGACCAGCGGCTCGGGGGCGGTCATCCGCGTCCGCTCGCCCTCTGCACCGGCACGCGCCAACGCTTCCCCGGCAGGCCGGGGGCGATCATAGACGCCCAGCGCCACCAGCGGTCCGGGCCGCTTGCGCGGCATCCGGCGGGCGAGCTTCGGCTCCAGCGCATAGCCTGCCTCGTAGGCGACGTAGCCTGCAAGCCAGGCCCCCTGTGCCCGCAACGCCTCGGCCCGGGCCAGGGCGGGCGCGACCTCTTTATGGGTATGGGCGGCTATGACCTCGCACGGCGCGTCGAAAAGCGCCGGTGTCCCGCCTGGCCCGTGTTCAAGAAGGATCACCCGCGCACCCTCACTGTCCTGTCGTCCGAGATAGGCCGATCCTGCACCCCGCGCCAGTGGCTTTCCCGACGGGCCCGATCGGGTTCGCGACCGGGTTCTCGACCGGGTTCGCGACCTGCCGGTTTGCCCCTTGCGCCGGTCCGGCTTCTGTCTATAACCCGCACAATTTTGCGCAATAGGTGGGGGCTACGATGCCGAAGCGGACCGATATCAAGTCGATCATGATCATCGGCGCGGGCCCCATCGTCATCGGCCAGGCCTGCGAGTTCGACTACTCCGGTGCCCAGGCCTGCAAGGCTTTGCGCGAGGAAGGCTACCGGGTCATCCTGGTGAACTCGAACCCCGCGACGATCATGACCGATCCCGGTCTGGCGGATGCCACCTACATCGAGCCGATCACCCCCGAAGTCGTCGCCAAGATCATCGAGAAGGAACGCCCCGACGCGCTGTTGCCCACGATGGGCGGGCAGACCGGGCTGAACACTGCCCTGGCATTGGCAGACATGGGCGTGTTGGAAAAGTTCAAGGTCGAGCTGATCGGCGCCAAGCGCGAAGCCATAGAAATGGCAGAAGATCGCAAGCTGTTCCGCGAGGCGATGGACCGCATCGGCCTGGAAAACCCCAAGGCCACCATCATCGCCGCCCCGAAGAAGGCCGACGGCAAGTATGACATCGCCGCCGGTGTGGCCGAGGCGATTGCCGCCATCGAATATGTCGGCCTGCCCGCCATCATCCGCCCCGCCTTCACCCTTGGCGGCACCGGCGGCGGGGTCGCCTACAACCGCGACGACTATGAGGCCATCGTGAAGTCCGGGCTCGAGGCTTCCCCCGTCGCGCAGGTCCTGGTCGACCAGTCGCTGCTGGGCTGGAAGGAATTCGAGATGGAGGTGGTGCGTGACAGCAAGGACAACGCCATCATCGTCTGTTCCATCGAGAACGTCGATCCGATGGGGGTGCACACCGGCGACAGCATCACCGTTGCCCCGGCGCTGACCCTGACCGACAAGGAATACCAGATCATGCGCAACGGCTCCATCGCCGTCCTGCGCGAGATCGGGGTCGAGACCGGCGGCTCGAACGTGCAATGGGCGATCAACCCCGCCGATGGCCGCATGGTGGTGATCGAGATGAACCCCCGCGTCAGCCGCTCTTCGGCGCTGGCGTCGAAGGCCACCGGCTTCCCCATCGCCAAGATCGCAGCAAAGCTGGCGGTCGGCTACACGCTGGACGAGCTGGACAACGACATCACCAAGGTCACGCCCGCGTCCTTCGAGCCGTCCATCGACTACGTCGTCACCAAGATCCCCCGCTTTGCCTTCGAGAAATTCCCGGGGGCCGAACCGAACCTCACCACTGCGATGAAATCGGTCGGCGAGGTGATGGCCATCGGCCGCACCATCCACGAATCGATGCAGAAGGCGCTGGCGTCGCTGGAAACCGGCCTCACCGGCTTTGACGAAATCGCCATACCGGGTGTTCAAGGCACAGCCGTCCCGGGCTTGACCCGGGACCTCGACGCTGCTGCCCGCGCCGCGGTCATCAAGGCCCTGGGTCAGGCCACCCCCGACCGCCTGCGCGTCATCGCGCAAGCCATGCGCCACGGCCTCAGCGATGACGAGATCAACCAGATCACCGCCTTCGACCCCTGGTTCCTTGCCCGCATCCGCGAGATCATCGACACCGAGGCCCGCATCCGCAAGGACGGCCTGCCCACCAACCCCGAGGCCCTGCGCGCGCTCAAGATGATGGGCTTCACCGACGCCCGCCTGGCGAAACTCACCGGCCGCGAGGAAGCGCAAGTCCGCCGCGCCCGCCACCGCCTGGGCGTCACCGCCGTCTTCAAGCGCATCGACACCTGCGCCGCCGAGTTCGAGGCCCAGACCCCCTACATGTATTCCACCTACGAACATCCCGCGATGGGCGACGTGGAATGCGAATCCCGCCCCTCGCAGGCCAGGAAGGTCGTCATCCTTGGCGGCGGCCCGAACCGGATCGGCCAGGGGATCGAGTTCGACTATTGCTGCTGCCATGCCTGCTATGCGCTGACCGCCGCGGGCTATGAGACCATCATGGTCAACTGCAACCCCGAAACCGTCAGCACCGACTACGATACCTCTGACCGGCTGTATTTCGAGCCGCTGACTCTGGAACATGTCCTGGAAATCCTGCGGGTCGAGCAGGAGAACGGCACGCTGCACGGCGTCATCGTTCAGTTCGGCGGCCAGACGCCGCTGAAACTTGCCAATGCGCTCCACGCCGAAGGCATTCCGATCCTGGGCACCACGCCCGATGCCATCGACCTGGCCGAGGACCGCGAACGCTTTCAGCAGCTTCTGCACAAGCTTGGCCTGAAGCAGCCCGTCAACGGCA
>PNNE01000127.1 GCA_013824055.1 Rhodobacter sp.
GCGTTCCAGGCCCTTGCGCCCGCCGCCTGAGGCTTTGTCCATCAAGCGGCTGGCGGGGCGTCAGGCCTTTTCCAGCTCGAACGTGTCGTGCAGGGCCTGGACGGCAAGTTCCATGTACTTGCGGTCGATCAGCACGCTGATCTTGATCTCGGAGGTGGTGATGACCTTGATGTTCACGTTCTCGGCGGCAAGGGCGGCGAACATCCGGGCGGCGACGCCGACCTGGCTGCGCATCCCGATGCCCACGACGGAAACCTTGGCGACGTCGCTGTCGGTGACAAGGGTGGTGTAGACGAACTTGCCCGCCGCCGCCGCATCCTCGATGGCCTTCTTGGCGCGATCGACCTGGTTGGTCGGCAGGCTGAAGGTCATGTCGGTATGGGCGCGCGTGTCGGTCGGGTCGTCCTGTTCACTGATGTTCTGGACGATCATGTCCACGTTCACGCCCGCGTCGGCCAGCGTGCCGAAGATCGCGGCGGCCACACCTGGGCGGTCCTCGACCTTCAGCAGGGTCATCTTCGCCTCGTCGCGGGAATAGGCGACGCCGGACACAACTTTCGATTCCATGATTTCATCCTCGTCGCAGACCAGGGTTCCAGAGTTCTCGTCGACATCCTCGAACGAGGACACCACCCGCAGCCGCACCTTGTAGCGCATCGCCAGTTCGACCGACCGGGTCTGCAGGACCTTGGCGCCGAGCGAGGCAAGCTCCAGCATCTCTTCGAAGGCGATGCGGTCCAGCTTGCGGGCCTTGGGGCTGATGCGGGGGTCGGTGGTGTAGACGCCATCGACGTCGGTGTAGATGTCGCAGCGTTCCGCGCCGAAAGCGGCGGCGAAGGCGACGGCGGTGGTGTCGCTGCCGCCCCGGCCCAGCGTGGTGATCCGGCCCTCGGCGCTGACGCCCTGGAAGCCCGCGACGACGGCGACCTTGAAGCCTTCGGCGAACTTCGCGTCGATGTTGTCGCGCGGGATGCTGACAAAGCGCGCCTGCCCGTGGGCGCTGGTGGTGTTGATCGGCACCTGCCAGCCCTGCCAGCTGCGCGCCGGGATGCCCATTTCCTGCAGGCGCAGCGCCATCAGGCCCGCGGTCACATTCTCGCCCGAGGACACCACGGCGTCGTATTCGCGCGCGTCGTAGAGCTTGGACGTGGCTTCGACCCAGCCCACCATCTCGTTGGTCTTGCCCGACATGGCGCTGACGATGACAATGACGTCATAGCCCCGCTCGACCTCGGCCTGGACCTTCCTGGCGGCGTTCTCGATCCGCGAAAGGTCCGCGACCGAGGTTCCGCCGAATTTCATCACCAGAAGCGGCATCCGCGCCTCCCCCTTGGGCCTGCGAAAACCTGGGCTTCTTATGCGGGGGTTTCACCGGGCGCAAGGGGCGGCAGGGTCAGTCCAGCCGGTAGTCCGCGGGCTGTAGCGGCAGGGGCGCGGGCTCGCCCAGATGGGGGGCCAGCGAGATCTCGGCGGTGCGGCAGATCGCGTCCAGCGGCAGGGCGTTGGCGGTCAGGCCGAAGGGGTGGGCAAGCTCTTCGGTCACCTCGGCCAGGCCGAAGAAGATATAGGCGACAATCACCGCGAAAAGCGGGGTCAGCCAGCCGGTGGGCTCGACAAGCGCGAAGGGCAGCAGCAGGCAGTAAAGCCAGCTCGTGCGGAAGATGAGAAGCGAGTAGACATAGGGCAGCGGGGTCTGCTTGATGCGTTCGCACCCGGCCTGGGCAAGCGCGATCGAGGACAGCCGCGTGGACAGCGTGCGGGCGCCGAAACCGTCCATGCGGCCTTGATGCAGCGCCCCGGCCAGCTGCGCGCCCATCGCGTCCAGGGTCGCGTCCGGGGTGGCGTCTGGGGTCGGCGCGGCGGGGGCGTCGCGCAGGGCTGCCGCGTCGTTGGGCAACCCGCGCAGCGCGCAGCGGTGCTGGTGCAGGAAGGCGCGCATCGCGGTCAGCAGGCGGCGGCGGTCGGCGGGGTCCGGCAGGAACAGCTCCGCCTCGCGCGCAAGGCTGCGGGCGTCGGCAAGAAGGCCGCCCCACAGGCGACGGGCCTCCCACCAGCGGTCATAGGCGGCGTTGTTGCGAAAGCCGAGGAAAAGCGAGAGCGCGACGCCAAAGACCGCAAGCGGCGCGGCCTGGACATGGGGCAGGGTCAGGACATGGTGGTCGATCGCGACGATGGCCGTGGCGAAGGCGGCGACAAACAGCAGTTGCGGCGCGATGTGCGGCAGGACCGAGCCGCGCACCGCGAAGAGCAGCGCCAGGATCCCCGGCTTGTCGCGGAGGATCATTTCAGCGCGCGCCAGCCGATGTCGCGGCGGCAGAAGCCTGCGGGCCAGTCGATGCGGTCGACCATCGCATAGGCGGCGTCGCGGGCCTCGCGCAGCGTCTCGCCCCGTGCGGTGACGTTCAGGACGCGGCCGCCGCTGGCGATGACGCTTGCGTCGCGCTGGGCGGTTCCGGCATGAAAGACCATGTGGCGGCTGTCTTCGGGAAGCTCTTCCAAGCCCCTGATCTGGCTGCCTTTCGCATAGGCGCCCGGATAGCCGTTGCTGGCCATGACCACGGTCAGGGCGTGGTCGTCGGCCCAAGTGACCTGGACCTGATCCAGCCGGCCCTCGGCGGTGGCAAGCATCAGGTCCAGCGCCTGTGCGCCAAGGCGCATCATCAGCACCTGACATTCCGGGTCGCCGAAGCGGGCGTTGTATTCGACAAGGCGGGCGCGGCCGTTCTCGATCATCAGGCCGGCGTAGAGCACCCCCTGGTAAGCTGTGCCGCGCCGGGCCATCTCGGCGATGGTGGGCAGGACGATTTCCTCCATCGCCTGGCGCTGGATGGCGTCGGTCAGGACCGGGGCGGGGGAATAGGCGCCCATGCCGCCGGTGTTCGGGCCGGTGTCGCCGTCGAAGGCGCGCTTGTGGTCCTGCGCGGTGCCGATGGGCAGCGCGTGGGTGCCGTCGGTCAGGATGAAGAAGCTGGCCTCTTCGCCGGCCATGAACTCCTCGATCACCACTTCTGCGCCCGCAGCACCAAATTCGCCGCCGAACATGTCGTCGATGGCCGCCAGCGCCTCGGCTTCGGTCATCGCCACGATGACGCCTTTGCCCGCTGCAAGACCATCAGCCTTGACGACGATCGGGGCACCTTGCGCGGCGATGTAGGCGCGGGCGGCGGCGGCATCGGTAAAGCGGGCCCAGGCGGCGGTGGGTGCGGCGCAGGCGTCGCAGATTTCCTTGGTGAAGGCCTTCGACGCCTCCAGCTTCGCGGCGGCAGCAGAGGGGCCGAAGGTCAGCAGGCCCGCAGCGCGGCAGGCGTCGGCCACCCCGGCGGCCAGCGGGGCCTCGGGGCCGACGATGACGAAGTCGATGGCGTTCTCGTCACAGAAGTTGACCACCGCCACGCTGTCGAGGATGTCGATGTCGGCGCATTCGGCCAGCAGGGCGATGCCGGCATTGCCGGGGGCGACGATCAGCCGGTCGGTCTTGGGGTTCTGCTTCACCGCCCAGGCCAGGGCATGTTCGCGGCCACCAGAGCCGAGGATGAGGATGTTCATGGCCGCAGGCCCCGCTTGGAAATCTGTTGCCTGCGTCATAGGGTCAGGCGGGCAGGGAGGCAAGCATGGACCCGGACGTCGGCCTTGGGATCGAACACGACACGGCAGGCGATACGCCGCCGCGCTCGCGGCCTGCGGTTTTCCTGCGGCTCATGGAAATCATCGGGCTTGGTCTGGTGATCTACGGTCTGGCCGACCATCGCCTTGGTCTTGTGGCGATCGGCGGGGTGCTGATCCTGGGCAGTTACGCCCTTTATCGGCGGAAGCACGGACCCGCGCAATCGGGCGGGTCGGGCACCGGGCCTGGCGGAATGGGGTCGGACGGGGGCGGCGACTGATGGACCTGATCGACGACGGCCCGCCGCTGCAAGGCAACCAGCCGGAATATACCGTGTCGGAACTCTCCGGCGCGGTGAAGCGGGTGATCGAGGGCGAATTCGGGCTGGTGCGGGTCCGGGGCGAGGTGGGGCGGGTGTCGCGTCCGGCCTCGGGGCATCTGTATTTCGACCTGAAGGATGACCGCAGCGTGATTGCCGCGATCAGCTGGAAGGGGCAGGTCGCGAAGATGCAGGTCCGGCCCGAGGAGGGGATGGAGGTTGTCGCCACTGGGCGGATGACCACATTCCCCGGCCAGTCGAAGTATCAGCTGATCGTCGATGACGTGGCCCCGGCGGGGGCGGGCGCGCTGATGGCGATGCTGGAGAAGCGGAAGGCCGCGCTGGGGGCCGAGGGGCTGTTCGATGCGGCGCGCAAGCAGCCGATCCCCTATCTGCCAAAGGTGATCGGGGTGGTGACCTCGCCCTCCGGCGCGGTGATCCGGGACATCCTGCACCGGCTTCGCGACCGCTTTCCGCGCCATGTGCTGATCTGGCCGGTCGCGGTGCAGGGGCAGGACTGTGCGGCGCAGGTGGCGGCGGCGATCCGCGGGTTCAACGCGATTGCGCCGGGCGGGCCGATCCCGCGCCCGGACGTGCTGATCGTGGCGCGCGGCGGCGGGTCGCTGGAGGACCTCTGGGGCTTCAACGAGGAAATCGTGGTGCGGGCGGCGGCGGGGTCGGCGATCCCGCTGATCTCGGCCGTGGGGCACGAGACGGACACCACGCTGATCGACTACGCCTCGGACCTGCGGGCGCCCACGCCCACGGCGGCGGCAGAGCTGGCGGTGCCGGTGCGGCTGGAGCTGCTGGCGGCGCTGGAGGCGCTGGGCGCCCGGCTGATGCGGGGGGTGGGGCAGGGCGTGACGCTGCGGCGGCAGCGGCTGCGCGACCTTGGCCGCGCCTTGCCGCGCGTGGAGACGCTGGTAGCTGGGCCCCGGCAGCGGCTGGACGCGGCGGGGATGCGGCTGGGGTCGGGCCTTGGGCTGGCGGTGGCGAAGAAGCATCGCGAGTTCGACCGGGTGGCGGGGCGGTTGCAGCCTGCCGCGCTGCGCGGGCTGGTGGCGCGGCAGCGTGACCTGCTGGGCGCACGGCAGGATCGGCTGGCCCGCGCGATCCTGCTGCGGCTGGAACGGCGGGGCGAGCGGCTGGAGGCGCTGGCGGCGCGGCTCGCGCCCGCCCTGGCGCGGCTCTTGGGCGAGGCGGGGCGGAAGGTCGGCGACGGGCGGCGCGAGCTGGCGCGGCTGGCCGACCGGCTGGAGGCGGCCCCCCGGCAGCGGCTGGCGCGGCTGGCCGACCGGCTGGAGGCGCTGGACCGGACCCGGGTGACGCTGGGCTATGCCGAGACCCTGAAGCGGGGCTATGCGGTCGTGCGGGGCGACGGGGCGGTGGTGACCTCGAAAGCCGGGGCCGAGCAGGCGCAGGCCCTGGAAATCGAGTTCCGGGACGGCCGGCTTGTGGTCGCGGGCCGGGCCGGGAAGAAGCTCCGGGGACCAGGTGAAAGCGGGCAGGGAAGTCTGTTCTGACGCGCCGGTCCGCGC
>PNNE01000303.1 GCA_013824055.1 Rhodobacter sp.
ATCGCCCGGCAGAAGCGCGTCCACCGCGCGCAGGATCGCCTCGGCGCGGTCGCCGACCTCGTTGGCCTCGGGACAGGCCGCCAGGATCGCGGCGCGGATCGACGCCGGGTCCTCGGTCCGCGGGTTGTCGTCGGTCACGTAAAGCACATCGGCATGGGCCTGCGCCGCGGCCCCCATCAGGGGGCGCTTGGTCCGGTCCCGGTCGCCGCCCGCGCCGAAGACCAGGATGATCCGGCCCATCACATGCGGCCTCAGCGCCTTCAGCGCCGTCTCGATCGCATCCGGGGTGTGGGCGTAATCGACATAGACCGCCGCCCCGTTCCTGCGCGTCGCCGCCAGTTGCATCCGGCCTCGCACGCCGGTCAGGCGTGGCAGCACCGCCAGCACGGCGTCAGGGGCATCCCCGGCCGCAATCGCCAGCCCTGCCGCGACGGCCACATTCTCGGCCTGGAAGGCCCCGATCAGCGCCAGGCGCGTCTGGAAGGCGCGGCCCTGCCACAGATAGCGCACCTCCTGTCCGGTTGCGTCAGGCCGGGTCGCCGCGATCTGCAAATCCGCCCCCTGCCCCTTGCCCACGGTCAGGACCCGCAGCCCCCGGCCCAGCGCCAGTTCGGCCATCTCGGAGCCCTTGGCACCGTCCAGGTTGACCACCGCCACCCCGTCCTCGGGCAAGAGGCGGGTGAAGAGCTGCGCCTTGGCCTGGAAATAGGCCTCCATCGTCTTGTGGTAGTCCAGGTGGTCCTGCGTCAGGTTGGTGAAGCCCGCCGCGCGCAGACGCACCCCGTCGAGCCGCCGCTGGTCGATCCCGTGGCTGGAGGCCTCCATCGCCGCATGGGTCACACCGCCCTGCACCGCCGCCGCCAGCAGCTTCTGCAAGGTCACCGGGTCCGGGGTGGTGTGTCCCGCAGGTGCTGTCCAGGCCCCCTCGATCCCCGTGGTGCCGATATTGATCGCCTCATGCCCCAGCGCCGACCAGATCTGGCGGGTAAAGGTCGCGACCGAGGTCTTGCCGTTCGTCCCGGTCACCGCCACCATCACCTCGGGCTGGGCCCCGAACCAGAGCGCCGCCGCACAGGCCAGCGCGGACCGAGGGTCCTCGGCCACCACCAGCGCCACGTCGCTGTCGGCCAGCACCGCGCCCGCAAGTCTTGCGCCCTCGGCATCGGTCAGCACGGCCGCCGCTCCCTGCTCCAGCGCCATCGGGATGAAGCTGGCGCCATGCACCGCCGTTCCCGGCAGCGCGGCGAACAGCATCCCCGCCCGCACCGAACGGCTGTCCGCCGTGATCCCCGACAGCGCCGGATCGCGTCCTGCCCTGGCGGTCAGGCCAAGGTCGGAAAGCCGTATCGCGCGCGCTGCCATCGAACACCCCCGTCAGTTGCTCGCGGCAGTTACTGCATCCACCACGACAGGTTCAAGCTTCGGCCGCAGCCCCATCAGCGGAGCGACGCGCCGGATGATCTCGGCGGCGACCGGCACCGCGGTCCAGCCTGCGGTCCGCCGGGGCTGGGACAAGGTGTCGTCCTGCGGCTCGTCCAGGGTCACGACCAACACATACTGCGGATTGCTGGCCGGGAACACTGCGGCAAAGGTGTTCACGACCTTGTCTTCGTAATATCCCCCGGTCCGCTTCGGCTTGTCCGCCGTCCCGGTCTTGCCCGCGACCTCATAACCCGGCACTTCGCCCAGGCTGGCCGTGCCTTCCGTCACCACGCGGCGCAACATCCTGACCGACTCGTAGGCGGTCGTCTCGCTCATCACCCGGACGCCCGTCGTCGGCCCTTCGCGCTTCAGCAGCGTCGGCTTGATCGCCACCCCACCATTGGCAATCGCCGCGTAGGCGACCGCCAGATGCAGGGGCGAGGCCGACAGGCCGTGGCCGTAAGAGGCGGTGATCGTCACGATCTCGGGCCATCGCCTCGGGATAAGCGGCCGGGCGCCGGGGGCTTCGATCAGCTCGACCGACGTCGGCTCGAAGAAGCCCAGCGATTTCAGGAAGGCCTGTTGCCGCAAGGCCCCGATCATCAGCGCGATATGGGCGGTGCCGACGTTCGAGGACTTGGCGATGACGTCGGTGACCGACAGCAAGGGCCCGTAGTTCTTGCCCTCGAACTCCGAGATCCTGTGCCGGCCCCATTGCATCGGGGCATTCGCATCGACCATCGAGTCCGGCTGGAGCAGCCCCAGTTCCAGTGCCTGCGCCGTGGCAAAGATCTTGAAGGTCGAGCCAAGCTCGTAGACCCCCTGGACCGCGCGGTTGAACAGGGGGCTGTCGCCGGGTTCGGCGTTGGGGTCGGCCAGCGGATTGGGCCGGTCGTTCGGATCGAAGGTCGGCAAGGACGCCATCGTCAGAATCTCGCCCGTGCGCGCATCCATCAGGATCGCCGTCGCGCCCTTGGCGTTCAGCATCGTCATGCCCGAAGCCAGGACCTCCTCGGTGGCCGATTGCAGCGTCAGGTCGATCGACAGCGTCAAGGGCTTGCCGCCCTGCGCCGGATCGCGCAGCCGCGCATCCATCGCCTTTTCGATTCCCGCCACGCCGATCACTTCGGCGGAATGCACGCCCTCCGCACCGAAGGAGCTGCCGCCAAGGATATGCGCGGCCAGCGTGCCATTGGGGTAAAGCCGCATTTCGCGCGGCCCGAACAGCAGGCCCGGATCGCCGATCTCGTGGACCTTCTGCATCTGTTCGGGGCTCAGGACCTTCCTGATCCAGACAAATCTGCGCCCGTCCGTGAAACGCCGCTCCAGTGCCTTGGCGTCCAGCTCGGGGAAAAGCTCGGCCAGTTTCTGTGCGGTGCCCTTGGGGTCCACCATGTCCTTGGGGTGCGCATAAAGCGCGTGGGTCGCCATGTTCGTCGCCAGCACGCGCCCGTTGCGGTCGGTGATGTCGGCGCGCTGCGCGATGATCTCGGCGCCGGTCGCCCTGGCGCGGGGTTCCGTCGGCTCGGTCGCCGCCATCAGCCCCATCCGCGCGCCGATGGTCCCGAAGGCCATGACGAAGCTGGCACAGAGGATCAGCATGCGGAACTGCGCCCGGCCCCGCGACTTCTCGCGCAGCGCGTCATGCCTGAGCTTCAGGTTTTCCTTCTCGATGCTGTCGGGGTTCAGACCTTCCTGCCGGGCCTGCAGGACCCGGGCCAGAGGACGCAGGGGTGTGCGCATCTTACAGGCCCTCCGCTTCGCCGGTGATCGTGCCCCGGACATCCTGGGTGAAGCTGATGTCGGGCAATTTCGGGCGTGGATAGGCGACCTGCGCCGCGGTGCCGAACTGCGACGGCTCCATCGGCAACAGGCCCAGCCGGTCGAAGTTTGCCGTCGCCAGGTCCCGCAGCCGGTCGGGGCGGTTCAGATAGGCCCATTCCGCCTTCTGCACCGTCAAGGCCTCGTGGAGGCCGACGATCTGGCTCTGCAACGCCTCGACCTCTTTCAGCGCGGCCTGGGTGGCATAGTTCTCGCGGTAGGCCCAGAAGCCCAGGGCGATCAGGGCCAGGAAGGAAAGCACATACAGCACCGAGCGCATCTAGCGGCGTCCTTTCTTCTGGATGTCCGGCAGGCCAAGCTCTGCCGCTGCAAGCGTCGTTGCGGGCGCATGGGTCCGCCGCCCGACCCGCAGCTTGGCCGACCGCGCGCGGGGGTTGCGGGCCACCTCGGCCTCGTCCGGGGCCACCGCCCTGCGCGTGACCATCTCGAACCGGGCCGTGGTGTCGGCCCTTGCGGGGGCATAGCGGTTGGCGTTCGACTCCTGCCCGCTGGCAAGCTGGAAGAACCGCTTCACGATCCGGTCCTCCAGGCTGTGGAACGTCACCACTGCCAGAAGCCCCCCCGGCTTCAGCGCCCGTTCGGCGGCGTTCAGGCCCTCGGCCAGTTCCTGGAATTCGGTGTTCACCGCGATGCGGATCGCCTGAAAGCTGCGCGTGGCCGGGTGACTTTGCCCCGGCTTCGGGCGCGGCAGGCACTTCGAGACGATCGCGGCCAGCTGCGCCGTGGTCTGGATCGGTTCCACCGTCCGCGCCGTCACGATGGCATGGGCGATGCGCCGCGAGGCCCGCTCTTCGCCGTAGTGATACAGGATATCGGCAAGCACCGCCTCGTCCGAAGTGTTCACCAGATCCGCCGCAGACGGGCCGGACTGGCTCATCCGCATGTCCAGCGGTCCGTCCTTCATGAAGGAAAATCCGCGGTCCGCCTGGTCCAGCTGCATCGAGCTGACCCCAAGGTCCAGCACCACGCCATCCAGAGCCTCGCCCGCCAGGCTGTCCAGGTCGGAAAACCTCCCCGCCACCAGCCGCACCCGGTCGCCGCAGGGCGCGGCCCAGTCGGCGGCCATCCGCAGCGCCAGCGGGTCCCGGTCCACCCCGATCACCCGCTCCGCGCCCGCCCTCAGCAATTCGCGGGTGTATCCACCAGCCCCCAGCGTCCCGTCCAGCCAGACGCCGGAAACGGGCGCACACTCCCGCACAATCGCCTCGATCAGTACCGGAACATGAGGATCTTCACTGGGGCGGCCTGGCAGCGGACCCTTCATGGCCCTACCCCGTCCGCTTGTGCCGCCCGACCAGCGTCAGCGGGTCGATGTCGTCATCATCCTCGGCCTCAAGCTCGGCCTCATAGACCTCGCGGCGATAAAGTCGGAAGCGGTTGGTGAAACCGGCAAAGGCGGCCTCGCCGCCGGCTGCCAGGTCTTCGCCATGAAATCCCATCTTCTCGCGCACCTGGGGCGGCAGGACGATGCGGCCCTCGCCATCGACCTCGACCATCACCGACCGGCTGATCAGATCGCGCTCAGCGCGGGTCCGCTCTTTCGAGCCAAGCTCCATCGTCTCGATGTCCTCGGCCAGCCGGTCCGCGCCCAGCTTGGAATAGCATTCGACAAAGTTCCGCGACTTGCCGCCATAGACCATGTAAAGCCGGGGGCGCTGCGTGTTCGAGGCCAGCGGGTCGTCGGCATTCAGAACGGCACGAAAGGCCGCCGGGATCGAGACCCGCGCCTTCCCGTCTACCTTCTGGTAGAACTCGCCTCTGAACGCCTCTGCCATCGCCTTGCGGCCTTTTCAAAACCCAAACCAACCCGAGGCGATGAAATGAAAAAGGCGGATCGGGTTGCTGCCACTACCCGATCCGCCGCTGTCCCATCGCTGGGCGTCCAGCTACGCGCGCCACCTGGGGGAGATGCTGCTCGCTCGCGCGCCGGATCTGTACGTCCGATGAAAGGGGCTGCCTGTATGAAGCTGCCTTACGCCTGTTCGGGGTCTTTGGTCCGCCCCTGACTTTCACTTGCCCATCTCATCGTCGTGAGCTGAACTTGACTGGGATAGCATGGGAAAGCAAGGGAAAAATTGGGACCTTCTGGCCGCGATCTTGTGTTTCGTCCGGCCGAAACCCAGCATCTTGTGGTGTCAGATCAGCAAGATTTTCAATCCCTAGGCGCGC
>PNNE01000276.1 GCA_013824055.1 Rhodobacter sp.
CCGGCCCACATCCGCATCCGTCGTGTTGCGCCAGAACTGCCAGAACTCGTAGGGGCTCAGCATGTCGCCGTTCAGCCAGACCGCCCCGGACGCCGATTTCCCCATCTTGCGCCCGTCGCTGGTCGTCAGCAGCGGAGTCGTCAGGCCGAAGATCTCCTGGTCGATCACCCGGCGGGTCAGGTCGATCCCGTTGATGATGTTGCCCCACTGGTCCGACCCGCCCATCTGCAGCAGGCAGCCATAGCGACGGTGGATCTCAAGGAAATCATAGGCCTGCAGGATCATGTAGTTGAACTCGAGGAACGACAGCGATTGCTCGCGGTCCAGGCGCGACTTCACGCTTTCGAAGCTCAGCATCCGGTTGACGGAAAAATGCCGTCCGATGTCGCGCAGGAAGTCCAGGTAGTTGAGCTGATCCAGCCATTCGGCGTTGTTCAGCATGATCGCGTCGGTCGGCCCGTCGCCATAGGACAGATACCGCGCAAAGACCTGCTTCAGCCCCTCGATGTTCCGGTCGATCGCTTCCGGCGTCAGCAGCGGCCGCTCCTCGCTGCGGAAACTGGGATCGCCGACCTTGGTCGTGCCGCCGCCCATCAGCGTGATCGGCTTGTGCCCCGTCTTCTGCAGCCAGCGCAGCACCATGATGTTCATCAGGTGACCGACGTGCAGCGACGGCGCCGTGGCATCGTAACCGATGTAGGCCGGCACCACATTCTTCACCAATGCCTCATCAAGCGCCTGATAATCCGTGCAATCGGCAACAAAGCCGCGCTCGAACATCACGCGCATGAAGTCAGATTTCGGATGGTAGTTCATGGCCGCCTCGGTCTAGGATGGGTCGCGGTATATCTGCGTGAAGGTGCCAAGGGAAGATGCGGAAGGACGGGGCTTTGTGGGCGCTTGGGGCGATGTCCGGCACCTCGCTGGACGGCGTCGACGCTGCGATGATCAAGACCGATGGCCATGCGATCTTTGCCTTCGGTCCCGCCGCCTATCGCCCCTACACTCCCCAGGAACAGGAAATCCTCCGCGCAGCCCTTGGCCAGTGGCCCGGCGACCCGGCGGTCGAGGCGGCCGCCGAAGTGGTGGAAACCGCCCATGCCGAGGTCCTTGTCCGCTTCTCGGGGGCCGAGGTGCTGGGCTTTCACGGCCAGACCCTTGCGCATGATCCGAAGGGCCGCGGCACCCACCAGTGCGGCAACGGCGCGCTTCTGGCGCAGCTTCTGGGTCTGCCGACAGTCTGGGATTTCCGCACCTCGGACGTCACCATCGGCGGGCAGGGGGCGCCGCTGGCCCCGTTCTACCACTACGCGCTGGCCCGCCATATCGGCGCGACCCAGCCGCTGGCCTTCCTCAACCTGGGCGGCGTCGGCAACCTGACCTGGATCGACCCGACCGCTCCAGGCCCCGAAAGCCCTGGCGCGCTGCTGGCGTTCGATACCGGCCCGGCCAACGCGCCCCTCAACGACCTGATGCGCGAACGCCTGGGCGAAAGCCATGACGCCGGCGGTGCTCTTGCGGCCCGCGGCGAAGTGGACGAAGCCTTTGTCGCCTCGGTCCTGAAGGACCCCTGGTTCGACACGCTGCCGCCGAAGTCGCTGGACCGCAACGACTTTCACGGCCTGCTCGACCGGCTGGAGATGCTGTCGGACGCAGACGCCGCCGCCACCCTGACCGCCGTGGCCGCCGCCGCCGTCGCCGCCGCGCAGATCCATTTCCCGGCCCCGGTGACCCGCATCCTGGTGACGGGCGGCGGGCGCAACAATCCGACGCTGATGGCCGAGCTGCGCCGCCGCATCCCGGTCCAGATCGACCCGGTCGAAGCAGTGGGCCTGGACGGCGACATGCTGGAAGCGCAGGCCTTCGCCTTCCTTGCCGTCCGCGTGCTGCGCAAGATGGCGACCTCCGGCCCCGACACGACGGGCGCCCCGGCCCTGGTCGGGGGCGGTCAGATCAGCCGACCCTGACTCCGGGCCGCAAGCCCCTTGGGCGCAGCCTGCCGGCCAGAAGCGGCAGGGAATAGATCACCAGCGCCGCCCAGATCAGGGAAAAGGCCAGAAGCTTCACCCCGCTGAACGGCTCGCCGAAGACGAAGACAGCGGTCAGGAAGATCATCGTCGGCGCGATGTACTGCATGATCGCGATGGTCGACAAGGTCAGCCGCTTGGCCCCGTTGGCATAGAACATCAGCGGCACCGCCGTGATGATCCCGCAGCCCAGCAACAGCACGTTGTCCCAGGCCACCCCTTGCAGGAAATGCCCCGTCCCCCGTGCCTGCAGCCAGCCGATGCAGGCCAGTGCCGGGATCAGCAGGATCAGGACCTCCAGCGTGAAGCCCTGGTTCGGCCCGATCGGCAGCCGCCGCTTCAGATAGGCGTAGCATCCCCAGGTCAGCGTCAGGCCCAGCGCGACCACCGGCAGCCGCCCGGCCTCCCAGGTCAGGATTCCGACAGCCACAACGGCCAGCGCAATTGCCGCCATCTGCGTTCGGCCCATCCGTTCCCCCAACAGGACCGCGCCGAGGAAGATCGAGAACAAGGGGTTGATGTAGTACCCCAGCGCCGCATCCAGCGCATGGCCCGAGCCGATGGCCCAGACATAGATGCCCCAGTTCACCGAAATCAGCGCCGCCGTCAGCGCGCCCATCCCCAGCATCCGCGGGCTTTTCAGCGCAGCCTTCAGGTCCCCGGTTCGCCCCAGCCACAGCAGCACCGCCAGCGCGATGGGCAGGGACCAGACCACGCGATGCGCGATGACCTCGACCGGCGGAACATGCGCCAGCGCCTTCATGTACAAAGGCAGGAAGCCCCACAGCAGATAGGCCGTCAGCGCATAAAGGACGCCAGGCAGACTGTCTCCAGTCGTGGCACCAGGTGCGGTGCCAGGTGCGGCGCCCGGTTTGGCGCCCGGTGTGGCGCCTGATAGGGGCAGGGCAGGGGGTTCGCTCATGCGTCACACCCCTAGCGAAAGCCCCCGCCAGCGACCACCCCGATCTTGTGCCCCGCACAATCCCGTTTCAAACGGGCCGCATCACCTGGCCGGTGCCCGCGATGCGCGTCAAGCGTGACGCACTACTCGCCCGGCAACTCCCACCCCGGCAACTCCCACCCCGGCGGCGCCAGCTCGAAGCCCTCGAACCGGAAGCCGGGGCTGACAGTGCAGCTGACCAGCGTCCAGTCCCCCAGGGACCGCGCCGCCTGCCACCAGCCTGCCGGAACCAGGGCCTGCACCACCTCGCCGCCCAGCACATCCGGCCCGAGCCGCAGGTCGCGCGCCCAGGTCTCGCCCAGGGACAGCACCAGCGGCGCACCCGCATGCCACAGCCAGATCTCGTCCGCATCGACCCGGTGCCAATGGCTTCGCTCGCCCGCCTGCAACAGGAACAGGATCGCCGTTCCGCTCGCCCGGCCCTCGAGCACCGGCCCGACCCAGGTCTGCCGATACCAGCCGCCCTCGGGATGCGGCTGCAAGCCCAGCTTCGCGATGATCTCCCGCGCGCTCATGCCTGCCTCCACTTGCCCGGAGCCAGCCCCTCCAGCGTCCAGTCGCCCACGCGCCAGCGGATCAGCCGCAGGCAGGGATGCCCGACGCCTGCGCACATCCGCCGCACCTGCCGGTTCCGCCCCTCGCGCAGCGTGAGCTCGATCCAGCCATCCGGCACCGACTTGCGCACCCGGATCGGCGGGGTCCGGGGCCAAAGCCAGGCCGGCTCTGCCACCGCCCGCGCCCTTGCCGGAAGGGTAGGGCCATCGTTCAACACGACACCCCGGCGCAACTGGTCCAGCGCGGCCTCCGTCACCACGCCTTCGACCTGCGCCAGATAGGTCTTCTCCAGCTTGTGCCGGGGGTCCGCAATCCGCGCCTGCAAGCGCCCGTCATCGGTCAGGACCACCAGCCCCTCGCTGTCCCGGTCCAGCCGCCCGGCCGGGTAGACGTTCTTCACCGGCACGAAATCCGCCAGCACCGCCCGCTCGCCCTCGCGCGAGAACTGGCACAGCACGTCATAGGGCTTGTTCAGCAGGATCAGCGTCATGACCCGAACCTACCGCAGGTCATTCGGGCGGGGAAGGCGATTGCCAAGCCCGGCCCGCCGTGCCAGCCTTTCAGCATGTCCCAGACCCTGATCATCGGCGCCGGGATCACTGGTGCGGCACTTGCCTACCAGCTTCACCGGCGCGGCCAGACGGTCAGCATCGTCTCGACCCATGCCGAAGGCGGCCTCGCCTCGGCGGCCAGCTTCGGCTGGCTGAACGCCTCGTACTTCCTCAGCCGCCCGCATTTCCACCTGCGGCATCAGGGCCTTGCCGCCCACCGCCGCCTGACCGCCCAGCTTGCGGGCTTGCCGACCAGTTGGCCCGGCTGCGTCTGGTACGAGGCGACGGGCGATGCGCTAGCCGAAACCGCCGCCGACCTGCGCGAGCTTGGCTACACCGTCGAAACCCTGAGCAAGGCCCGGATCGCCGCAAGGCTTCCCGCCCTTGGCCCGGTCCCGGAAACCGCGCTGCACTTCCCCGAAGAGGGCGTGGCCGACCCCGCCACCCTTGCCCGCGCGCTGATCGCGGCCTCGGGGGCAACGGTCATCCGCGCGACGGTGCAGGCGCTGACCAGCGACCGCGGGCGCGCCACCGGCGTGCTGACCGATCTTGGCCCGCTGACCGCTGACCGGGTCATTCTGGCCAGCGGAACCGGCACGCCCGCGCTGCTTCAGCCCTTTGGCTTTGCGCTGCCGATGCTGAAGCGGCCCGGCCTGATGCTGAAGACCAACGCCCTGCCGCCGATCTGCCCCGTGGTTCTGGCCACCCCGGACCAGGAGGTTCGCCAGGACGCCGAGGGCCACCTGCACGCCCCGGCCTCTGCCGGCCACCAGCGCGATCACGCCGAGAGCCTCGGGGCGTTTCCGGTGGTGCTCAACGCCACCCTGCAACGCCTGCGCGCCCTGTTTCCGGGGCAGCAGATCCACTTCGGACGGCAGGCGATGGCCCTGCGCCCGGTTCCCGGCGACGGCTTGCCCGTGGTGGGGCAGGGGCCGGTTCCGGGTCTGTGGCTGGCGGTGATGCATTCCGGCGCGACACTGGCGCCCGTGGTGGCCGAGTTGCTGGTGGACGAGATCGTCGGCGGCGACGAAAGTCCGCTTCTGGCGGATTTCCGCCCCGCACGCTTTCAGTAGGGCGCTTCTTACGGAAAACGGGCGCTCCGATCCGGGCGCCCGTCGATTTCTGCTAGGGTGCGGAGGCTGCGAAGGCTCCGGTCCCGACCTCAGGCCTTCAGCACCGAACGCCCGGCATATTCTGCCGTCTCGCCCAGCAGTTCCTCGATCCGGATCAGCTGGTTGTACTTGGCCAGCCGGTCCGACGCGACAAGGACCCGGTCTTGATCTGCCCGCAGTTCGTCGCCACCGCCAGATCGGCGAT
>PNNE01000119.1 GCA_013824055.1 Rhodobacter sp.
TTGTCGATCGCCGTCACGTCCAGCGGCGGATCGTCATGCACCCGCAACGCCGGAGCGTCCCAGTCCGTCGCCCGGTCATAGACCTTGATCGGCGAGAAATCACTGGTCGGGTCGCAGGCGATATCCGATCACCGTCAGCCTGCGCGCATCGGTCCTGGCGCTGGCCGGCACGAAGACCGGGCAGCCCGGCCGCGCAAGGATGCAGTTCAGGAAGATCTCGTGCTGCAGCACCTCCGGGAACGGCCCGCCCGAGGCCGTCTCGGCCATGTCCCACTTCGTCACCGCGACACCCATCGCCGTGCACAGGTCCGCCGCCCCCGAGCCGACGCGGCCCAGCGCCCCGATGATGATTGCGCGCGGGCGACCAAGGCCCGCCAGTTCCTCGCCCAACTGCGCCAGCAGCGCATCCTTCGACGGCACCTTCCGCACCGGCCCCGCGATCCCGCCCCGCTGTTGCGCGGCCCAGCACGTCAGCGCAACCGCCGCGCCCGCATAGCCCGCCCAGTAGCCGAAGGCCGCGACCCTACGGCCATCCTCGCCCACCAGATACTCCAGGTCATACAGCACCCCGCCCCCGGCCTTGAACCGTTGCAGCAGCACCCGCCCTGCCGGTTGCCCCTTGTAGGCGTGGCCGAACATGATGTGCCGGTGGGTCAGCGGAGTCCCATCCTCGGGCAGTTCCTTCAGCCCGAAGATGATTGCATCCGACGGGGCGGTGGGCCAGGCATTCTCGGCCGCGATCTGGCAGCCCGCGGCGCTGTAGCCCTCCAGGGGAATCGCCCGGACCGACGACCGTTCGACCGTCACCCGGATGCCTGCCCGCACCAGCGCCGCTGCACCTTCGGGCGTGATCCCGACGCGTTCCTCGTTCGGCCGCTGCTCGGCCCGCACCCAGAGATGGGTCATGTCCCCGTCCTTCCCCTTCGTCCCTGCCCCCTGATAGCCCAGGTCCGCGAAGGGCAAAACCCCGCAAACAGACTGTTTCCCCGCCATCGCGGCTTGCAATGCGACCCGTATCGTCGCAAGTCTGCGCCATCCGGCCTGACGAGTTTCACCCATGCAGATTGAGCCCACCGCCATTTCCGACGTCGTGATCGTGACCCCTCGCCGCTTTGGTGACGCGCGCGGCTGGTTCATGGAAACCTGGAACGCCGCGCGGATGGCTGATGCCGGGCTTGACCTGCCCTGGGCGCAGGACAACCACTCCTTCTCGGCGGCAAAAGGCACGTTGCGCGGGCTGCACTTCCAGTCGCCCCCCCGTGCGCAGGACAAGCTGGTCCGCTGCACCCGAGGCGCGATCCTGGATGTGGCGGTGGACATCCGCGCCGGATCTCCCAGCCATGGGCAATGGGTCGGGGTGGAGCTGACCCCCGACAACGGCCGCCAGCTTTTCGTCCCCAAGGGCTTCCTGCACGGCTTCCTGACCCTGACCGATGACACCGAGGTGCAGTACAAATGCACCGACCTTTACAGCCCCGAGCATGACGGCGCCGTGCGCTGGGACGACCCGAGCATCGGCATCGACTGGGGCGTGACCGTGCCCACCCTGTCCGACAAGGACGCGAAGGCCCCGCTGCTGGCCGAGATCGGCCAGCCCTTCCGCCACGGGGCCGCAGAATGAAGCTGCTCGTCACCGGCGGTGCGGGCTTCATCGGGTCTGCCGTCGTCCGGCTGGCCGTCCAACGCGGCCACGAAGTCGTCAACCTGGACGCCATGACCTATGCCGCGAACCTGGCCAACGTCGCTTCGGTCGCGCAGTCGAACCTCTACAGTTTCGAGAAAGCCGACATCCGCGACCGCGCCGCGCTGGACCGCATCTTCGCGCTGCACCGGCCCGATGCCGTGATGCACCTTGCCGCCGAAAGCCACGTCGACCGCTCCATCGACGGTCCGGCGGATTTCATCGAAACCAACATCACCGGCACCTTCAACATGCTGGAAGCCGCCCGCGCGCACTGGACGCGCCTGGGCAAGCCGGAAACCTTCCGCTTCCACCACATCTCGACCGATGAGGTCTTCGGGTCCCTGGGACCGGAAGGCCAGTTCACCGAACACACCCCCTACGACCCGCGCAGCCCCTATTCGGCGTCGAAAGCCGCCTCGGACCACCTGGTCCGCGCCTGGGCCGAGACCTACGGGCTGCCCGTGGTCCTGACCAACTGCTCGAACAACTACGGCCCCTACCACTTCCCGGAAAAGCTGATCCCCGTCGCGATCCTGAATGCGCTGCATGGGCGCCCGATCCCGGTCTACGGCACGGGCGAAAACATCCGCGACTGGCTGTATGTCGAGGATCACGCCGACGCCCTGCTTCTTGTCCTGGAAAAGGGCGCGCTTGGCCGCAGCTACAACATCGGCGGCGAGAATGAGCGCCGCAACATCGACCTGGTCCGCACCATCTGCGCGCTGCTGGACGAGATGGCCCCAAAGGCCACGCCCTATGCCGAGCAGATCACCTTCGTCACCGACCGCCCCGGCCACGACGCCCGCTATGCCATCGACCCCAGCCGCATCCGCGACGAGCTTGGCTGGCGGCCTTCGGTCACTGTGGAAGAGGGGCTGAGGCGCACTGTCCGCTGGTATCTTGACAACGAAGCCTGGTGGCGGCCCCTGCTTGACCGGCAGGGCGTCGGCGAAAGGCTGGGCAAGGCATGAAGCTTCTTGTCTTCGGCAAGACCGGCCAGGTCGCCCGCGAACTGCAACGCATCGCCCCTGACGCCATCTTTCTTGGCCGGGAAGACGCCGACCTTCTCAACCCCGCCACCTGCGCAGCTGCGATCACCGCCTCCAACGCCGACGCGGTGATCAACGCCGCCGCCTGGACCGCCGTCGACAAGGCCGAGACCGAGGAACCCGCCGCCACCACCGTCAACGGCGAGGCCCCCACGGCCATGGCCCAGGCCGCAGCCGCCAGGGGCATCCCCTTTCTTCATATCTCCACCGACTACGTCTTTGATGGCACCGGCAGCCAGCCCTTCACCCCCGACCACCCGACCGCGCCGCTTGGCGCCTATGGCCGCTCCAAGCTGGCTGGGGAAATCGGGGTCCGCGCCGCCAACGGCCCGCACCTCATCCTGCGCACTTCCTGGGTCGTGTCGGCCCACGGCGCGAACTTTGTCAAGACCATGCTCCGCCTTGGCCGCGACCGCGAAACCCTCAACGTCGTCGCCGACCAGATCGGCGGCCCCACCCCCGCCGCCGCCATCGCCCAGGCCCTTGTCTCCGCCGCCAGGGCCATGACCCAGGGCGCAGCAGGGGGCACGCACCACTTCTCGGGCCAGCCCGACACCAGCTGGACCGATTTCGCAAGGCGGATCATGGCCGAGGCAGACCTGCCTTGCCGGATCACCGACATCCCGACCGCCGACTACCCCACTCCGGCCCGACGCCCGCTGAATTCGCGCCTTGATTGCCGTGCATTTACCGCCGCGTTCGGCATCCCCCGCCCCGACTGGCGGGACGGCCTGTCCGTGATCGTGAAGGAGCTTCGCCCATGACCCGCAAAGGCATCCTGCTTGCCGGAGGCACCGGCTCGCGCCTCTGGCCGATCACACTGGGCTCGTCGAAGCAACTGCTGCCGATCTACGACAAGCCGATGGTCTATTACCCGATCTCGGTCCTGATGCTGTCCGGCATCCGTCAGATCGCCATCATCACCACCCCCGACGACCAGCCGCAGTTCCAGCGCCTGCTGGGCGACGGCAGCCAGTGGGGCGTCAGCTTCACCTGGATCATCCAGGAAAAGCCGGAAGGCCTGGCGCAGGCCTATCTTCTGACCCGCGATTTCCTTGCCGGCGCGCCCTCGGCGATGGTGCTGGGCGACAACATCTTCTTTGGCCACGGCTTGCCGGAAATCCTGCACCGGGCCAACGCGCAAGCCTCGGGCGGGACGGTCTTCGGCTACCACGTCTCGGACCCCGAGCGGTACGGCGTGGCCGCCTTCGACGCCTCGGGCAAGGTCACGCAGATCATCGAAAAGCCGAAGACCCCGCCCTCCAGCTTTGCCATCACCGGGCTTTACTTCCTGGACGGTCGCGCCCCGGACATCGCGGCGACGATCCGGCCCTCGCCGAGGGGAGAGCTGGAGATCGTCGATGTCCTGGAACACTACCGCGCCGAAGGCTCGCTTCAGGTCGAACGCATGGGGCGCGGCTTTGCCTGGCTGGATACCGGCACTCCCGGCAGCCTGCTGGACGCCGGGAATTTCGTGCGCACCCTGCAGGACCGGCAGGGGATGCAGGTCGGCTCACCCGACGAGATCGCCTTTCACATGGGATGGATCGACCGCGCGGGCCTGACCCGGCAGGCGCAGGTCTTCGGCAAGTCCAGCTACGGCGCGCATCTGGCCAGCGTGCTGAAAGAGCCCTAGTCGCGCCGCCCGGACCGCAGGAACAGGTACAGCGGCAACCCGCAGCTGACCCCGATGCAGAAGGTCGCGGGGATCGCCACCAGATGCCACCAGGCGCGGCGGGCGATCGCCTCGGCCAGGATCCAGACAGTCAGCGTGATGGCGGCGATGGTCAGGTCCCAGGTCAGCCCGGTGGTCGAGGCGTTGACGTACCAGGCGTCGATCAGGCCGCTCAGACCCGTCCCCGTCTCGCGCATGTGTTTCAGGAACCAGTACATCGGATGCACCGCGCCCCAGATCGCCAGCGCCAGGAAGGCCAGACGCAGCGGCGTCACTTGATCACCACGCCGACCTGCGCCTCGCCCACAAGCGACAGGCCTTTCGAGGGTGGCTCGGGCGCGCCGTCGGCACCGCAGGCGGCAAGGGCAAGACAGGCGATCAGCAACAGTCTGGGCATGGCGGGCTTTCCTCAGGGGTCGATGGTGACGGTGGCACCACCGAGGTCGCCCGACAAGGTGGGGTTCGCCTCCACACCATCCAGGCCGAAGGTCAGGTTGGTTGCGACCAGCGGATTGCTGCACCCCGCCAGGGTCAGAAAGGCCAGAAGAACCACGGATTTCATGGCAGGACTCCTTTTCCGACCGCCTGGATCAAGCCAGCGCGGCTTTCCAGCGGGCAATCTGGGCGCGCACCTGGTCTGGCGCCGTCCCGCCATAGGATGTGCGGCTGCGGATGGAATTTTCCACCCCCAGGACCGAGTAGACCTCTGGCGTGATCCCCGGATGCACGGCGGTCATGTCGCCGATCGACAGGTCGGGCAGGTCGCAGCCGCGCTGTTCGGCCAGTGCCACCAGCGTCCCGGTCACGTGATGCGCCTCGCGGAACGGCAGGTTCAGCGCCTTGACCAACCAGTCCGCCAGATCGGTCGCGGTCGAGAAACCCGAGGCGGCAGAGGCCGCAAGCACCTCGCGGTTGGCGGTCATGTCGCTGACCATCCCGGTCATCGCGGCAAGGCCCAGCATCAGGCTGTCGGCGGCGTCGAAGACCTG
>PNNE01000049.1 GCA_013824055.1 Rhodobacter sp.
TGGCGCTGAACGCGGGGGCGCATGCGAACCCCTGTTTCGCGGGCGATACGGTGCGGGCCTGGTCCGAAGTGCTGGACCGGGCGGAGACCACGGTTCCGTCCGTGGGGGCCTTGCGGCTGCGGCTGGTGGCGACGAAGGCGAAGGCGGGAGAGCTGCGCGGGGCGGACGGCAAGTATCTGCCCGAGGTGCTGCTGGACCTGGACTACTGGGCCTTGGTGCCGCGCTGAGTCGCAGCGGATCCACTTCGGCGTGGAGGAGGGGTTCTTGTGATCACGGATTTTCGGCGCGTGATCACAAACGGCAGAAATCTTGCCCCGATAGCGGCAACATGCTGCAATTGCGGCATTCGCAGCGTGACACCGGCGAAATCCGCGCTATTCAGAGAGTGTACGACAGCCAGGCGCTGGCCCACCCGGACCCGCGCCGCCAGACGTGAGGACCGATCATGGCAGACGCAAAGCGGGCCGCGCCCGCGAGTTCGGGGGGTCGACCGCTTTCGCCGCACTTGCAGGTCTACCGCATCCAGATGACCTCGGTCAGCTCGATCCTGACGCGGATCACCGGCAGTGCGATGATGGTGGGGGTTATCCTTGGGGTATGGTGGCTTTTGGCCGCCGCAACCTCGGACGCCCATTTCGCGCGGGTCGATGCGCTGGCGACCAGCTGGTTCGGGGATCTGGTGTTCACCGGGTCCTTGTGGGCGGTGTGGTACCACTACCTGGCCGGTCTGCGGCATCTGTACTATGACGCCGGGCACGGGCTGGACATTCCCACGGCGGAAAAGCTGGGCTGGGCCTGCATCATCGGCTCGGTCGTCCTGACTGTGATCACAATTCTTCTGGTTCAGTGAGGACGCCCATGCGCTATTTGACCCCCCGCAAGCGTGCCGAAGGTCGTGGAGCCGCCCATCATGGCGCGGAACACCATTGGGCGATGACGGTTTCCTCGGTCGGGCTGGCTTTCCTTGTGCCGCTCTGGCTTTACATCTTCGGCAGCGCCCTGGGCGACACGCGCGAGGCGGTGCTGGCGACGTTCTCTCGTCCCCTGCCGGCCATCCTGACCGCGCTGGTGCTGGTGGTGGGGATGCGTCACTTCGCCATGGGCGCGACCACGATGATCGAGGATTATGCCCGGGGAACCAATCGCAAGTTGCTGATCATCTTCGTGATCGCGCTTTCCTGGGTGATCGCCGCGACGGGGCTGTTCGCCCTGGCCCGCATGGCTCTGTAAGGACCTGATGATGACTGCCTATCCGTACGAGACGCATGAGTATGACGTGGTCGTGGTGGGGGCCGGCGGTGCCGGTCTGCGCGCGACGCTGGGGATGGCCGAGCAGGGGCTGCGCACCGCCTGCGTGACCAAGGTCTTCCCGACCCGCAGCCACACGGTGGCGGCGCAGGGCGGGATTGCCGCCAGCCTTGGCAACATGGGGCCGGACCACTGGCAGTGGCACATGTATGACACCGTGAAGGGGTCGGACTGGCTGGGCGACACCGACGCGATGGAATACCTGGCGCGCGAGGCTCCGAAAGCGGTCTACGAGCTGGAGCATTACGGCGTGCCGTTTTCCCGCACGGAAGAGGGCAAGATCTACCAGCGGCCGTTCGGCGGCCACACGACCGAGTTCGGCAATGGGCCTCCGGTGCAGCGGACCTGTGCGGCGGCGGACCGGACGGGGCATGCGATCCTGCATACGCTGTATGGCCAGTCGCTGAAGAACAACGCGGAGTTCTACATCGAATACTTCGCGCTGGACCTGATCATCACCGACGGGGCCTGCACGGGGGTTGTTGCGTGGAAGCTGGACGACGGCACCATCCATGTCTTCAACGCGAAGATGGTGGTCCTGGCGACCGGCGGCTACGGGCGGGCCTACTTCAGTGCCACCTCGGCGCATACCTGCACTGGCGACGGCGGCGGGATGGTGGCGCGGGCGGGTCTTCCGCTGCAGGACATGGAGTTCGTGCAGTTCCACCCGACGGGGATCTATGGCTCGGGGTGCCTCATCACCGAAGGCGCGCGCGGCGAGGGGGGCTATCTGACCAACAGCGCGGGCGAGCGGTTCATGGAGCGCTATGCGCCGCACTACAAGGACCTGGCGCCGCGGGACTATGTCAGCCGCTGCATGACGATCGAAATCCGCGAGGGTCGGGGCGTGGGGGCGAATGGCGACCACATCCACCTGAACCTGTCGCACCTGCCGCGCGAGGCGCTGGAGCTGCGGCTTCCGGGGATCACGGAATCTGCCCGCATCTTCGCGGGCGTCGATCTGCACAAGGAGCCGATCCCGGTGCTGCCGACAGTGCATTACAACATGGGCGGCATCCCGACGAACTATTGGGGCGAGGTGTTGAACCCCACGGCGGCAAGCCCGGATGCGATCTTCCCCGGCCTGATGGCGGTGGGCGAGGCGGGCTGTGCTTCTGTGCACGGGGCGAACCGGCTGGGGTCGAACAGCCTGATCGACCTGGTGGTCTTCGGCCGCGCGGCGGCGATCCGGGCGGGGCAGGTGGTGGACCGGGAGGCCTCGGTCCCCGGCACCAACAAGGCCGAGGTCGACAAGGCGCTGGGTCGGTTCGACGGGTTGCGGAACGCGAAGGGCGGGGTGCCGACGGCCGAGCTGCGCCTGGAGATGCAGAAGACCATGCAGGCCGATGCGGCGGTGTTCCGGGCCGAGGAGACGCTTGCGGCGGGCGAGAAGAAGATGACGGCGATTGCGGCCAAGATGTCTGACCTGCATGTCACCGATCGTTCCCTCGTCTGGAACAGCGACCTGATGGAGACGCTGGAGCTGACCAACCTGATGCCGAACGCGCTGGCGACGATCTATGGCGCCCATGCCCGGACCGAAAGCCGGGGCGCCCATGCGCATGAGGACCATCCGAACCGCGACGACGTCAACTGGCGCAAACATTCGCTGGCCTGGGTCGATGGCGCATCCGTGACGCTTGACTACCGGGCGGTCCACACCGAGCCTCTGACCACGGAAGCCCAGGGCGGGATCGCGTTGACCAAGATCGCGCCGGCAGAAAGGAAGTTCTGATGCGCGTTGTGGCCCTCTCGCTGATTGCCGGACTGGGTCTGGCCGGTTGTGACCCCGCCGAGCTGGTCGATTCCGCTTTGAAGCGGACGGCCCATTCGGTTGTCTTCCCGGTCGTCAACATCGACTTGCCGGCAGAACCGGCGCGGCTGGCCACGAAATGCATCCTGGATGCGGCAAGCCAGGAGGAGTTGCAGCTTCTGGCCCGCGATGTCGGCGTCGAGGCCGGAACGGCGACCAAGGCGACGATCCGCGACATCGCGGTGCGGCCTGCGGCGCAGTCCTGCTATGCGGCCAATGGCGTGCCTCCCGTGGTGGGTGGCTGACGGCGCGATGGCAACGGGGGCGGCAGCGGGGATTTCGGGGAAGGGGCGCGTCAGGGCGGACCTGAAGATCGCCGTCGTCTTCTTCGGCATCACCCGGGCCTTGCGGCTGACCTTGCCCTCGATCACCGCGCAGCTGATCGACCCGGCGCGCGCCATCGCGCGGGAAATCCGGCTGTGCGGGCATTTCTTCCGGCAGACCGGGATCAGCAATCCCAGGTCCGGGGAAATGGGCGAGCTGGACCCCGAGGAATACCGGCTGCTGAACCTGGACGCGGTCGAGGTGGAGGACCCGGGGGCCTGTCTGGACCTGTATCCGATGGACCAGATGCAGGCGCGGGGCGATATCTGGCGCGACGATTTCGCCTCGTTCCGCAATCTGGTGCATCAGCTGCATTCGCTGAAGCGGGCGACGCTGCTGGCCGAGGGGTTCCAGCCCGACATCGTGATCTTCGCGCGACCGGACCTGCTGTATCACGACAGCGCGGCCGAGCATCTGGACCTCTTGGCCCGTGCGCATCGGTCCTTTGTGCTGGTGCCGGACTGGGCGCAATGGTTCGGTCACAACGACCGCTTTGCGCTGGTCAAGGGGGCCGAGGGTGTGGCGGCCTATGGCAGGCGGGCCGACCGGATGGGGGAATACTGCGCGCGGGGCAAGCGGCTGCACTCCGAGCGGTTCCTGAAATACGCGCTGGGCGGGCAGCGGGTGCGGACCATGCACATGCGCGCCTCGCGCGTCAGGGCAAGCGGCTTGCAGGTGCTGGAGGATTTCACCCCCGGCCGCGGCCCGATGGGCCGGCGCGAGCTGGTGGCACCGGGCACGATCCGGCCTGAAGCCCCCGCGATGGCGCAAAGCGCATGAGGGTGAGCGGGATGAAACGGTTCGGACTGCTGCTGATCCTCCCTGCGCTGCTGGCCGCCTGCGGCCCGATGACGCTGGCCCAGGCCGAACGGCAGTGCTTTGAACGCGCCCGCCTGGCCAAGCAGCCGCGGGGCGAGGTGTCGGTGGGCGCAAGCTCGGACGGGCGGAAGGCGGCGGGCTTCGAGCTGAACGTCAGTTCGGACTTCATCCTGGGCCGCGACCCGGCGGCGGTCTATGAATCCTGCGTTATGCAGAAGACAGGCGAGCCGCCAAGCCGTCCGCTGTACCTGCGACCGGACTGGCGCTGATGGCAAAGGACGGCATCCCCACACCCGACCCCAGGCAAGTGCGCTTTGCCAAGGCCGCGCTGGAGCGGATCCGGCGGCGTCGCCTGCGCGAATACGAGGCGATGCTGGTGACGGGGTTCACCCGGACCTGCCCGGTCTGCGGCTATGTCGGCGAGTTTGCCCCGGTCGGCGAACCTCCGCGTCTGGATGGCTTGTGTCCGCTGTGCCGGTCGCGGGAACGGCATCGGCTGTTCAAGCTGTGGATCGACCGGCGCGGCGGAATCACCGGCGACATGACGGTCCTGCATTTCGCGCCCGAGCCGATGTTCGAACCCGTGTTGCGCGGCAAGGCCGGGACCTATGTCACCGCCGATTTCATGCGGACGAAGGTGGACCGCAAGCTGAACATCGAGGCGCTGGAGATCGAGGATGCCAGCCTTGACCTGATCATCGCGCATCAGATTCTGGAACATGTCGATCACCACAAGGCTCTGGCCGAATGTTTCCGCTGCCTCAAGCCGGGCGGGCGGATGGTGGTGACGACTCCGCTGGTCGAAAGCTGGGAGACGACCTATGAAAACCCGGCGCTTTCAACCCCGCGCGAACGGATGCTGCACTACGGCCAGAAGGACCACCTGCGCTATTTCGGGCGGGACCTGAAGGACCACATGCGCGCCGCCGGATTTGCCCTGCACGAATTCGTGGCGGTCGAGCCTGATGTTTCCACCTACTCCCTCACCCGGGGCGAGACGCTGTTCGAGCTGACACGGCCCGCGGCCGCCCAGAAGAAATCCGTCAAGACGAAGACCAGGAAAGGTTGACCTCATGGTCCAGTTCACGCTGCCCAAGAATTCCAAGATCCGCACC
>PNNE01000367.1 GCA_013824055.1 Rhodobacter sp.
CGCCACCGTCAAGACCGCCGAGACCAGCCCCGAGCAGCTGGCCGAGCTGATGGTGGGCCGCAAGGTCCTGCTGGAAGTCGACAGGGGCGCGGCCAAGCCGGGCGAGGTGGTCTTGTCGGTCAAGGACCTGCGCGTCCGCGACGACCACAAGGTCGAGCGGCTGAAAGGCATCAGTTTCGACATCCGCTCGGGCGAGATCCTGGGCATTGCCGGGGTTGCCGGAAACGGTCAGTCCGAGCTGCTGGCCGCCCTGGGCGGGATGCAGGCGGCGACCGGGACCGCGACATTGCAGGGGGCCGTGCTGCCGCTGTCCGGCCCAGGTTCGGACGGGCAAAGCCGCCGCCGCGCAGGCATCGCCCATGTCCCGGAGGACCGGCACCATTACGGCCTGATCCTGGATTTCACCGCCTGGGAAAACGTGGCCTTCGGCTATTTCAACGCGCCGGAGTATCAGAAGAACGCGCTTTTCATGGACAACGACGCGATCCGGGCCGACACAGAGCGGAAGATGGCCAAGTTCGACGTCCGCCCGCCGATCCCGACCCTGCCCGCCAAAAGCTTTTCCGGCGGGAACCAGCAGAAGATCGTGCTGGCCCGCGAGATCGACCAGAGCCCGGCTCTGCTGCTCATCGGCCAGCCGACCCGCGGGGTGGACATCGGCGCCATCGAGTTCATCCACAAGCAGATCATCGCCTTGCGCGACGCCGGGGCCGCCATCCTGCTGGTCAGCGTCGACTGGACGAGATCATGAGCCTGTCCGACCGCATCGCCGTGATGTTCGACGGCAAGCTGATGGGCTTCCGTGACCCCGAAGCGACCGACGAACGCGAGCTTGGCCTGCTGATGGCCGGGGTGACGGGAAAAGAGGAGGCCGCATGATGTGCGCCGAACGACAGCCCTCCACCTCCACCTCCACCTCCACCTCCACCTCCACCTCCACCCCCACCCCCTCCCCCACCCCCATCCCCTCCCCACTTAGGGGGAGGGGAGGCGTGTCCCGTCCGACGTTGCAATCCGTTTCCGAGGTTCGGACCGTGCGCCTCCCTCCCCCCTTCGTGGGGGAGGGATGGGGTGGGGGGGCTTTCGCTCGTTCAGATGACGAGAGGGCCGCCTGATGGACCGCTTGCCGCGCTGGGCCGATATCGCCCTTGTCCCCTTCGTCTCGCTGTCGCTGGCCGCGATCATCTCGGCCCTGGTCATCATCGCCATCGGGCAGGACCCGTGGGAGGCGATCACGGTGATGGTCCAGGGCTCGGTGATGAACGCCTATGGCTGGGGCTTCACGCTGTACTACGCGACCAGCTTCATCTTCACCGGGTTGGCCGTCACGGTGGCCTTCCACGCCGGCCTGTTCAACATCGGCGGCGAAGGGCAGGCGCAGCTTGGCGGCTTGGGCGTGGCGATGGCGCTGCTGTTCATCCCCTGGCCGCACTGGACGATTGCCCTGGTGGCCGCGGCCTGCGGGGCGGCGCTGTTCGGGGCGGCCTGGGCGGCGATCCCGGCCTACCTGCAAGCCAGGCGCGGCAGCCATATCGTGATCACCACGATCATGTTCAACTACATCGCCGCCAGCCTGATGATCTTCATGCTGGTCGACGTGCTGCGCCCCTCCGGCCAGATGGACCCGGCCACGGCGAACTTCCCCGAGGCCACCAACCTTCCCAGCTTCAACGAAATTCCGGGGCTGAACCTGATCTTCACCAGCGGCGTGCCCGCCAACGTCACCTTCTTCATCGCGCTGGCGATGGCGGTGGTCGTCTGGGCGCTCTTGTGGCGCACGCGGCTGGGCTACCAGATCCGGGCCTACGGCAAGTCCGAGCCTGCGGCGCGCTATGCCGGGATCAACCCGACCCGGGTCATCATGATCGCCATGCTGATTTCCGGCGGCCTTGCCGGTCTGATGGCCATCAACAACGTGATGGGAGAGGCCGAGCGTCTGCTGGGCAACTCGGCGTCCGGCGCGGGCTTCATCGGCATCGCCGTCGCGCTGATGGGCCGCAACCACCCCGTCGGCGTGGTGCTGGCGGCGCTGCTGTTCGGCTTCCTGTTCCAGGGCGGCGCCGAGCTGGGCCTCTGGACCAGGATCCCGATCGAGCTGCGGACCGTGGTGCAGGGCCTGGTCATCCTCTTCACCGGCGCGCTGGACATGATGGTGCGGATGCTGCTGATCCGCATCTTCGCTGTCTTCCGCGCCCGCAAGCTGGAGGCCGCGTGATGGATTACGCAACTCTTCTGCAGCTTCTCGATTCCACCCTGCGGCTGGCGACACCCCTGCTGCTGGCCTGCCTGGCGGGGCTTTACTCGGAGCGCGCCGGCGTCTTCGACATCGGGCTGGAAGGCAAGATGCTGACCGCGGCGATGTGCGCGGGGGCGGTGGCCTTCTACACCGGAAATGCCTGGGTCGGGGCCGTGGCCGGCATCGCCGGGTCGATGCTCTTTGCGCTGATCCACGGGGTCACCTCGATCACCTTCCGCGGCAACCAGCTGATCGCCGGGGTGGCGCTGAACTTCCTGGCCTCAGGGATGACGGTGCTGGTCGCGCAAAGCCTGTTCGGCCAGGGGGGGCGCACGCCGCCCCTGGTCGGCGACGCCCGGTTCAACCCGATCGAGCTGCCCTTCACCGAAGCGCTGTCGGGCATCCCGTTCTTCGGTGCCCTGTACAGGGACGTGATCTCGGGCCATTCGATCCTGGTCTATGCTGCCTTCGGCATCGTCGCGCTGACCTGGTGGGTGCTGTACCGGACCCGCTATGGCCTGCGCCTGCGCGCGGTGGGCGAGAACCCGGCGGCCGTCGATACCGCCGGGGTCAGCGTCGTTGGCCTGCGCTTTTCCGCAGTGATGGTGACCGGCATCCTCTGCGGCCTTGCGGGGGCCTACATGGCAACGGCGCTGCAGGCGGGCTTCGGCAAGGAGATGACGGCGGGGCGCGGCTATATCGCGCTGGCGGCGCTGATCTTCGCGAAATGGCGGCCGGTGCAGGCGATGTATGCCTGCCTGCTGTTCGGCTTCTTCCAGGCGCTGGCCCTGCGGCCGGACGTGGTGCAGTCCGTGGTGCAGGTGAAGGTCCCCGTGCCGTTCCTTGACGCCCTGCCCTATATCCTGACCGTTCTTGTCCTGGCCGGCTTCGTCGGCAAGGCCATCCCGCCCCGCGCGGGTGGCGAGCCCTATGTGAAGGAACGCTGATGTCCGGTGCCGACACGCTTGCCGCCCTGATCCGCGACCGCGCCGGTTCAGAGCCTGTCGCCCTGGGCCTGATCCTCGGCTCGGGCCTTGGCCACCTGGCCCATGCCGTGGACGGCGTGGCGATCCCCTACGGCGATCTGCCGGGCTTTCCGCATGTCGGCGTCTCGGGGCACAACCCGAACCTGCATGTGGGCTTGCTGGAGGGCGTCCGGGTCGCCGTCTTCGGGGCGCGGGAACATTACTATGAAAGCGGCAATCCGCGGGCGATGCTCTTGCCCTTGCAGGTGCTGAAGGCGCTGGGGGCGGAACGCCTGATCCTGACCAATGCGGCGGGGTCGATGCGGCCCGACATTCCGCCGGGCAACGTGATGCTGCTGTCAGACCACATCAACTATTCCGGGCTGAACCCGCTGATCGGCGAAAAGACCGACGCGCGCTTTGTGCCGATGACCGACGCCCACGATCCCGCCATGCGTGCGGCACTGAAGTCCGCGGCGGCGGCCCAGGGCATCGACCTGCCCGAGGGCGTCTACTGCTGGTACTCTGGCCCATCCTTCGAGACCCCGGCCGAGATCCGGATGCTGAAGCTTCTGGGCGGCGATGCCGTCGGCATGTCCACCGTGCCCGAAGTGATCCTGGCGCGCTTCCTGGGCCTGAAGGTCGCGGCGATTTCCACGATCACCAACATGGCCGCCGGCATGTCGGACGAGAAGATCAGCCACGAACACACCAAGGCGATGGCCCCCCTGGGTGCGGCAAAACTGGAACGGATTCTGAGGGAATTCCTGCGCTCACGACAATGAGACGACGGGGCGTTTGACATCCCCGGCAAAGCCGCGCAACCCTTTGAACACTCCGCCGCTTTTGGCCCCGCCCGCCTCTCCGACCGATTGCCGCCCCGATGCAGCTTTACCTTCCCATCGCCGAGGTTTCGGTCAATGCCTTCCTCATTCTGGGGTTGGGCGGCATCGTGGGGTTCCTGTCGGGAATGTTCGGGGTCGGCGGCGGCTTCCTGATCACGCCCTTGCTGTTCTTCATCGGTGTCCCGCCCGCCGTGGCCGTGGCGACCGGGGCCAACCAGGTTGTCGCGTCGTCGGTCTCGGGCGTGCTGGCGCAGCTTCGGCGCAAGGGCGTGGACTTCACGATGGGGGGCGTTCTGCTGGCGGGAGGCATCGTCGGCTCGATGCTTGGGGTCTGGATCTTCGGGGTCATGACCCGGCTGGGGCAGATCGACCTGTTCGTCCAGCTGTGCTACGTGATCTTCCTGGGCCTGATCGGCGCGATGATGTTTCAGGAAAGCCTGCGCAGCCTGTTGCGGTCGCGCAAGCCCGGAGGCCCGCCGATCCGCCGGTCGCATGTCCATTCCTGGGCCCACGGCCTGCCGTTCAAGATGAAGTTCCGGGCGAGCGGGCTTTACATCAGCGTCATCCCGCCGGTGCTGATCGGGGCCACTGTGGGCGTGCTGTCCGCGGTCATGGGGGTCGGCGGCGGCTTCATCCTGGTGCCGGCGATGATCTACCTGCTGGGGATGCCCACCAAGGTGGTGATCGGCACCTCGCTCTTTCAGATCATCTTCGTGTCCGGCTTCACCACTGTCATGCATGCGGTGAACAGCCAGACCGTCGACATGATGCTGGCGCTGATCCTGATCCTTGGCGGCGTCGTCGGCGCGCAGATCGGCACGCGGGTGGGCGTCCGACTCAAGGCCGAACAGCTGCGCATCATGCTGTCGCTGCTGGTCATGGCGGTCTCGATCCGGATTGCGGTCGATCTTCTGGTCCGGCCGTCCGAGCTGTATTCGGTTGCCGTGGTGCTGCCGTGATCCGCGCGCTTGCCCTGCTGCTGGCCCTTGCCCTGCCTGCCGCCGCGCAAGAGGTCATCGTCGCCGGGATGAGCCAGAACCGCGTCTCGATCACCGCCGATTTCGACGGCTCGGAGATCCTGATCTACGGCGCCGTCAAGCGCAACGCCCCAGCGCCCGAGGGCGGGCCGCTGGAGGTCATCGTGACGGTCGAGGGGCCCTCCAGCCCCGTCGCCGTCCGTCGCAAGGACCGGGTGGCGGGTATCTGGATCAACAACGCCTCGGTCCGGGTCGACAGCGCGCCCAGCTTCTACGCCGTCGCGACCACGGGGCCGTTGGACCACATCCTTTCCGATGTCGACAACCTGCGTTACGGGATCACGAT
>PNNE01000060.1 GCA_013824055.1 Rhodobacter sp.
GACAAGGCGATCGACCTGGTCGATGAGGCCGCCAGCCGCCTGCGGATGGAGGTGGATTCGAAGCCCGAGGAGCTGGACGCCCTGGACCGCCAGATCCTGCAATACCAGATCGAGACCGAGGCGCTGAAGAAGGAAGACGACGTGGCGTCGAAGGACCGGCTGGACAAGCTGGAGCGCGAGCTGGCCGACCTGCAGCAGAAGTCTTCCGAGATGACGGCGAAGTGGCAGGCCGAACGCGACAGTCTGGAGGCGGCACGCACGCTGAAGGAAAAGCTGGACACAGCCCGGGCCGAGTTGGAAGGCGCCAAGCGCGAGGGCAACTTCGCCAAGGCGGGTGAGCTGCAGTACGGCCGCATCCCGCAACTGGAAAAGGACCTGGCCGAGGCCGAAGCCCGCGAGGGGCAGGCCCTGGTCGCCGAGGCCGTCCGCCCCGAGCAGATCGCCGAGGTGGTGGAACGCTGGACCGGAATTCCGACCACGAAGATGCTGGAGGGCGAGAAGGAAAAGCTGCTCAAGATGGAAGAGGAGCTTGGCCGTCGCGTCGTGGGCCAGCGGGCAGCGGTCGAAGCCGTGTCGCGGGCGGTGCGGCGGTCACGGGCCGGGCTGTCGGATGAAAACCGGCCGCTGGGGTCGTTCCTGTTCCTGGGCCCGACCGGCGTTGGCAAGACCGAGCTGACCAAGGCCTTGGCCGAGTACCTCTTTGACGACGACAGCGCGATGGTCCGCATCGACATGTCCGAGTTCATGGAGAAACATTCCGTCAGCCGCCTGATCGGCGCGCCTCCGGGCTATGTCGGCTATGACGAGGGTGGGGTGCTGACCGAAGCCGTGCGGCGGCGGCCCTATCAGGTCGTCCTTTTCGACGAGGTCGAGAAGGCGCACCCGGACGTGTTCAACGTGCTCTTGCAGGTGCTGGACGACGGTCGGTTGACCGATGGCCAGGGCCGGACGGTGGACTTCAAGCAGACGCTGATCATCCTGACCTCGAACCTGGGCGCACGGGCCTTGTCCGAGCTGCCCGAAGGGGTGGATGCCAGCGGCGCGAAGGCCGAGGTGATGGAGGCGGTCCGGCAGCACTTCCGGCCCGAATTCCTGAACCGGCTGGATGAACAGATCATCTTCGACCGGCTGAACCGGGGCGACATGTCGGGCATCGTGGAAATCCAGCTGCGGCGTCTGGAGGCACGACTGGCGGCGCGGAAGATCATCCTGGACCTGGACGACACCGCGAAGGCCTGGCTGGCCGACGAAGGCTATGACCCGGTCTTTGGCGCGCGGCCGCTGAAGCGGGTGATCCAGCGCCAGTTGCAGGACCCGCTGTCGGAAATGCTGTTGGCCGGAGAAATCCTCGATGGCAGCGTGATCCGCGTGACCGCCGGACCGGAAGGCCTGATCATCGGCGACCGCGTGGTGCAAAGCCGCCGGGAGCGTCCGCAGTCGGCGGTGGTACACTGAGGCGCAGTGCGCGCACGCTTCACTGTCCGGCCATCATCGCTTCGGGCCTAGCCGCGCAGGGCGGGAAGGCCGATGCCGGTCGCCTCGAACCCGCCATCGACGGCGATGGTCTGGCCCGTGACGTAGGAGGCGCGGGGCGAGCAGAGGAAGTGGATGACCTCGGCGATCTCGTCCTCGGTTCCGTAGCGGTTCAGCGGGATCGCATCGTGGTAGGCGGCGGTGATCTGCGGCGAATGGACGGCCATCGCCAGCTTGGTGCGCACCGGCCCGGGGGCGACGCAATTCGCGCGGATGCCATGTTCGCCAAGTTCGACCGCCTGCTGCTGGGTCAGATGGATCACCGCTGCCTTCGAGGTGCCATAGGCCACGCGCAGGGTCGAGGCCCGCAGACCCGAGATCGAGGCGATGTTCACGATGGCACCGCGTGTCGCCTTGAGAGCAGGAAGGGCGGCCTGCGAGACCAGGAAGACGCCGTCAAGATTGGTGTCCATCACCCGGCGCCAGCGGGCGAAGTCGGTCTGTTCGACCGGGCCGAAATCGGCCACGCCCGCATTGTTGATCAGGGCGTCAACTCGGCCGAACCGGGCAAGACCGGCGGCGATCATCGCCGAAACCTGATCCGGGGCGGACACATCGACGACCACGGACAGCACCCCGTCCAGAGCCTCGGCAGCCGCATGGACGGCTTCCTCGTCGCGGTCGCCCATAACGACGGTCCAGCCATCGGCCAGGAAGCGGCGCGTCGTGGCAAGGCCGATGCCGCGCGCGGCACCGGTAATGAGGGCAGTTCTTTCGGTCATCAGGCACCTCCGGTCAGGCCAGAGGGTGCCGCGCGTCCGGCGATTGTGCAACCGCTATCGGATGCGGGCGGGCAAGGGCCGGGCTGAAGGCCCGGCCCGCCAGGGTTCACTTCGGCAGCAGCACCCGGTCGATGACGTGGATCACCCCGTTCGACGCCGTGATGTCCGCCGTGGTCACGCGGGACTTGTTGACCTTGACGCCGTTCCGTCCGTCGATGTGGACGGTCTGGCCCTGCACCGTGGCGACGTCCATCCGCTTTCCGGCAAGCTGGTCCGAGGTCACGGCACCGGGGACGACATGGTAGGTCAGGATCTTGACCAACTGGTCCTTGTTCTCGGGCTTCAGCAGGTCCTCGACGGTCCCGGCCGGCAGGGCTGCGAAGGCGGCGTTGGTCGGGGCGAAGACGGTAAAGGGGCCATCGCCCTTCAGCGTGTCGACCAGGCCAGCGGCGCTGACGGCGGCGACGAGGGTGGAGAAATCTTCATTCGAAGACGCGATGTCGACGATATCCGGCTCGGTCTGCGCCGGAACGCAGGCGGCGATCAGCGCGGTGGCCGAGACGGCTGCGGCCAGGCGGAAAAGAGTGCGGCGGTTCATTGCGGTGTCCCCTGTTTGTTGAAAAGGAAAGGGGCGCCGAAGCGCCCCCCCTTGGTCGATCAGCCTTCCGGCGGCAGGATGACGGAATCGATCACGTGGATCACGCCGTTCGACGCCGCGACGTCCGGGGACGAGATGACGGCGCCGTTCACTTTCGGCCCGCCTTCCAGCGTGATGGTGACGTTCGCGCCCTGCACGGTCGCGGCGGTCATGCCTTCGGTCAGGTCGGTGGACATCACCTTGCCCGGCACGACGTGGTAGGTCAGGATCGAAACCAGCTTGTCCTTGTTCTCGGGCTTCAGCAGGTCCTCGACGGTCCCGGCCGGCAGAGCCGCAAAGGCCGCATCGGTCGGCGCGAAGACGGTGAACGGGCCTTCGCCCTTCAGCGTCTCGACCAGGCCGGCAGCCGTCAGCGCGGCGGCCAGCGTGTTGAACGAGCCTGCGGCAACGGCGGTGTCGACGATGTCCTTCGAATGGCCGTCAGCGAAAGCGGGCATCGCGAAGGCGGTGGCGGCGGTCAGGGCCAGGAAAGTTCTGCGGATCATAGGGTCACTCCGTTTGATCGGTGATCGGTCATGCCGTCATTGGCGAGGGGTATAGGGACCGGATGCGACATTGGATCATGCCGATTTTCGCGTGAGGGTGGCTTGACCGGGGCCGATGCCGCCCTAAGCCCGGCCGTTTCGCGATTTCCAGTCAAACGACTGTGAGCAAAGTTCAGACTTCGTGACCCGACCGGGCAATGTTTCACGCATCTGGCGGACACGTGACGCGGTTTGTTTTTGCCTTTCATGCCGATTGACGCATGTTTGGCAGACCTTCAACCCGGAGCCCGCCATGCGCCTGACCTGGTCCGATGTGACGCCCAAGCCCCTGTGGCTGACCCGCCGGCAGCTGATGGCCGGGGGTGGCGCCTTGCTGGCCACTCCCGCCCTGGCGAAGATCGAGGCCGCGAAAAGCCCCTATTCGACCGACGAGGCGCCGAACAGCTTCGAGGACATCACCACGTACAACAACTTCTACGAGTTCGGCACCGGCAAGGGCGACCCGGCAGAATATGCGGGCGCGCTGACGGTGGACCCCTGGTCGATCGTGATCGACGGGATGGTCGACAGGCCCGGCACCTATGACCTTGCCGACGTGGTCAAGGGTCAGCCGCTGGAGGAACGCATCTACCGCTTCCGCTGCGTCGAGGCCTGGTCGATGGTCATCCCCTGGATCGGGTTCCAGCTTTCCGGCCTGCTGGACCGGGTGGGGGTTCAGCCCGGCGCGAAGTTCGTCGCCTTTGAAACCCTGGTGCGGCCGGAAGAGATGCCGGGCGTGGCGTCTCCGTTCATCGACTGGCCCTATCGTGAGGGCTTGCGGCTGGACGAGGCGATGCATCCGCTGACCATCCTTGCGACGGGACTTTATGGCGAAGCGATGCCAAGGCAGAACGGCGCGCCGATCCGGCTGGTGGTGCCGTGGAAATACGGGTTCAAGTCGATCAAGTCGATCGTGCGGATCAGCCTGGTGGACACCATGCCGCCCACGACCTGGAACATGCTGCAGCCGTCCGAGTACGGCTTCTATTCCAACGTGAACCCCAAGGTGGACCATCCGCGCTGGAGCCAGGCCTCGGAGCGCCGGATCGGCGCGGGCCTCTTCGGCGGGCGGCAGGACACGCTGATGTTCAATGGTTACGAGGCCGAAGTGGCGTCGCTATATGCCGGACAGGACCTGGCGGCAGACTTCTGATGGATCGGCTGAACACCCTGGCGCGCCGGGTGCCGACCTGGGCGGTCTACGGGCTGGGGCTGGTGCCGCTGGGCGTTCTGATCTGGGGCGCGATGTTCGGCGGGCTTGGCCCCGATCCGGTGAAAGCGATCGAGCGGGGTCTGGGAGAACGCGGATTGCAGTTCCTGCTGGCGTCGCTGGCGATCACGCCCCTGCGTCGGGTTGGTCTGAACCTTCTGCGGTTTCGCCGCGCGCTGGGGCTGCTCGCCTTTCTCTATGTAAGTCTGCACCTGCTGGCGTGGGTCTGGCTGGATATGGGCCTGCGCTGGAGCGAGGTGCTGGCGGACCTGACCAGGCGGCCCTTTGTGATTCTGGGGATGATCGGGTTCCTGGTGATGATTCCCCTGGCGCTGACCTCGTGGAACGGGGCGATCCGGCGGATGGGTGCGGTGGCCTGGGGACGCCTGCACAGGCTGGCCTATCTGGCGATTCTGGCCGGAGCCGCGCATCTGGCGCTGCTGTCCAAGGTCTGGACGACCGAAGTGCTGGTCTATCTGACCCTTGCGCTTGGCCTCTTGGCCCTGCGGCTGCTGCCCAGGGGCGGGATACGCCAGCGCGCTCAGGCCTGAGACCCGGTGGCTGATGCTGCGCCCGCAAGAAAATTGCCGCAATGCCGCGTCCATAGTAGGCTTTCTTGCGCCAACCACCAGATATTGCGAGCGTTTCCTGCTTCTGCAAATTTTTTGCGACAAAGACGTTTTTTGCCCTTGCGGGTGCTGCGGGCTCTCCGTAAATA
>PNNE01000407.1 GCA_013824055.1 Rhodobacter sp.
AGCACCGCGTCGTGCAGATCGGGCGAGACGCTCTCGGCCGTCACCATGCCGCCGAAGGTCTCGCCCCGCCAGGCGAAGACCTCGCCAGTGCGGTCCAGCATCGTGACCGATCCGCGTGCACGGTCGTCGACGACCGCCTCCAGCTCTGGCAGTTGCGCGAAGTAGTACCAGACGAACCCGCCCAGGATCAGGCCCCCGATCACCGAGCCGCGCCAGGCGATGCCCCAGATCACCCGCCAGATCGCCAGGATCAGCCCCAGGATGACCCCGTGCTGCCGCCGTGGCCGCGCCGCACCCGCCCGCCTGCGCGGCTGGCGTGGCGGCTCTTTCGGCGGCGCGGGCTTGCGCGGCCCGCCGCCCGACGGGCCCGCGCGCGAGGTCGAATACCGCTTGTCTGCAACAAGGGGGCCACGCCCCCGGTCTTTCGCTGCCATGCCTGCTCTGCCACTCGCAAACCGGACCGTTCCGGTCCCTTTGGTGCGACACTATCGCGGATTTGCCGGAAAGCGAAGTCAGGTGGACGACGATTCGCGTCGTGTCGCCGCTCAAGAATTAGGCATCGTCCAGGCAAAGTGCAAAAAATGTGCACTTAACCCCCCGACCTGTCTCTGCCGGGCTGTCCATTCCTTGTGCGACCGCAGCATTCCCCGCCCTCATTCCTGATGAGGGGTCCGCGCCCTGGATGCCGCACAAGAGAGGGGAAGCACGTGAAGCTCATCATTGCAGCAATCAAGCCGTTCAAGCTGGAGGAGGTCCGCGAGGCGCTGACCGCCATCGGCGTGCGCGGCATGATGGTGACCGAGATCAAGGGGTTCGGCAGCCAGTCGGGCCACACCGAAATCTACCGCGGTGCCGAATATGCCGTGAACTTCGTGCCGAAGGTCCGGCTCGAGATCGTCGTCTCCGACGCCCTGTCCGATCAGGTCGTCGCGACGATCCAGAAGACGGCCAAGACCGACAAGATCGGCGACGGAAAGATTTTCGTCCTGGACGTAGAACACGCCGTGCGGGTCCGCACCGGCGAAACCGATGACGATGCGCTGTGAAAGCGTGGGGAAGGGGTAACCACTGACATGAGCAACCACATGAAACTTGCTGGCCTTGGCGCACTTGGCGCGTCGCTGTTTGCCAGCCTGCCCGCCTGGGCGCAGGAGGCCACGACCGAAACCGCAGAGGCCGTCGCCGAGGTGGTCGAGGAAGTCGTCCCCGTCATGGACAAGGGCGACGTGAGCTGGATGATGATCTCGACCGTCCTCGTCCTCTTCATGACCCTGCCGGGTCTGGCGCTGTTCTACGGCGGCCTGGTGCGGTCGAAGAACATGTTGTCGATCCTGATGCAGACCACCGTCGTCGCCTGCGTGATGATGATCGTCTGGGTCGTCTACGGCTATTCCTTCACCTTCGGCGGCTCGACCTCGCCCTGGTGGGGCGGCACGGGCAAGCTGTTCCTGTCGGGCGTCACGGTCGACAGCATGTCCGCGACCTTCTCGGCAGGCTACGTGATCCCGGAATACCTGTTCATCGCCTTCCAGATGACCTTTGCGGCGATCACGCCCGCGCTGATCATCGGCGCCTTCGCTGAACGCATCAAGTTCAAGGCCGTCCTCGCCTTCTCGGTCCTCTGGGGCACCTTCTCGTACTTCCCGATCGCCCACATGGTCTGGGACCCGAACGGCTACCTCTTCGCCAAGGGCGCCATCGACTTTGCCGGCGGCACCGTGGTCCACATCAACGCCGGCATCGCAGCCCTGGTCGGAGCCCTGGTGATCGGCCCGCGCCTTGGCTACGGCAAGGACAACATGGCACCGCACTCGATGGTCATGACGATGATCGGCGCTTCGATGCTGTGGGTCGGCTGGTTCGGCTTCAACGTCGGCTCGAACCTTGAAGCCAACGGCGGCGCGACGCTGGCGATGCTCAACACCTTCATCTGCACCGCGGCAGCGACCCTGGCCTGGTGCGGCATCGAAACGATGCAGCGCGGCAAGGCCTCGATGCTGGGTGCGGCCTCGGGCATGGTGACCGGCCTTGTCGCCATCACCCCGGCCTGCGGCACCGTCGGCCCGATGGGTGCCATCGCGCTGGGCATCCTGGCCACGCTTGCCAGCTACTTCTTCGTCACCGTGGTCAAGCAGAAGATGAAGTACGACGACAGCCTCGACGTCTTCGGTATCCACGGCGTCGCCGGGATCGTCGGCGCGGTCCTGACAGGCGTCTTCTCGGCCGCGGCTTTCGGCGGGATCAAGGGCGAAGACTACGCGATGATGGCGCAGCTCTGGGTCCAGATCGAGGGCGTGCTCATCACCATCGTCTGGTCGGGCGTCGTGGCCTACCTCGCCTTCAAGCTGGTGGACATGACCATCGGCCTCCGGGTGGACAACGACACCGAACGTCAGGGCCTCGACCTCACCACTCACGGCGAGCAGGCCTACCACTCTTGATCGAACGACCCGGCGGCAGGAACCTCCTCCCTCCTGCCGCCGCAACCAGACGGCCCGCGGGTCCTCCCCCCGCGGGCCGTTTCGCGTTGCCGCGCCCCCTCCTCGTGCGACTTCGTCTTCTCGTCGGGCGGGACATGCGAAGAGGCGGGGCGCGCGAAGAGGCGGGGCATCAGCCAATCGCTCCTTACCTGTTCCGCCCTTCGCATCTAGGATCCAGCCGGAAGGAGCCCGTCATGCATCCCGAAGGCAATCCCCCGAAAGGCGTGGCGCTGGTGATCGCCGCGACGCTGCTGTTTGCGGTCGCCGACACGCTCGGCAAGCATCTCGCAATGCTTTACGCCGTGACCATGATCCTGGCGGTGCGCTACAGCGTGAACCTGGCGCTGGTCGCGCTGGTCATGGCCCCACGCCACGGCGCGGCCCTGTGGCGCACGAACCGCACCGGCCTGGTCATCCTGCGGGGCCTCTGTCTGGCGCTCGCCTCGATCTCGATGCTGCTGGCGCTGCGCGTGATGCCGGTCGCCGAAACGGTGGCGATCATCTATGTCACCCCGGTCCTGGTCATGCTGACCGCAGCGACCGTCCTGGGCGAAAGCATCAGTCGGCTCGGCTGGAGTGCTGCGGCGCTGGGTTTCGCGGGCGTTCTCCTCATCGCCCGACCCGGCAGCGGCCTTGATGGCTGGGGAGTGGCGCTGTCGCTGCTGAACGCGACCCTTGCCACCGGCTACCACATCCTGACGGGTCCTGGCCCGGACGGAAACGACGATGGCGCTGATGGCCCACACCGCGCTGGTCGGGGCCGTGGTCTTCATTTCCCTGACCCTTGCCCTGAACAGCGGGACCTGGCCGACCGCCCTCGATGCCGGTCTGATGCTGGCCCTGGGTGCGCTTGCGACCGTCGGGCACCTCATGTTCACCTCGGCCTACCGCGAGGCCCCGGCCTCCACGCTTGCGCCGGTCAACTACATGCACATCGCCTTTGCCACGCTGCTGGGCTGGCTTGTGTTCCAGCAGCTGCCCGACGCGCCGGGCTTCACCGGCATGGCGCTGATCGCCGTGGCGGGCCTGCTTGCGGCCTGGCAGGCAAGCCGGTAACGGCGGACAAACCTGCGTGCTGCGGATGGCGTCTGCGAACGCCGGGCTCCAGACCGCGCCGTCTCCTTTCACATTTGCCCAAATATCCCCGCCGGAGGCAAAACCCGAGCCGCTTTGCGTTCTTCACGCAAAGCGGCGAGACAAAAGCCTTTGCGCGGAACGCGCTCTATCTGAAAACCGTCCGTAGGTGCTGCACGACAGAACCGGCGAATGACACGCAAGCTATTGATGAATATGGAATACACAAGCATTCTCCCCGGTGGTGCCACTTAAGGAAACTCCCTCGGGATCAGCCGGTGCTCATAGGCGTCCCGCTCCAGATCCTCGCGGAAATCCGGGTGGGCGATGGAAATCAGCGCCCGCGCCCGCTCGGCAATCGACCGCCCCTTCAGGTTCACCATCCCGTATTCCGTCACCACATACATCATGTCGGTCCGCGGCGTCGTCACCACGTTGCCCCGGGTCAGCGTCGTCACGATCCGGCTCCGCCGCTCCCCCTGCTTCTCGTAGGTCGAGGCAAGGCACATGAAGCTTTTCCCGCTCTGCGACCCATAGGCCCCCCGCACGAACTGCAACTGCCCCCCGGTCCCCGAGATGTGCCGGAACCCGTCGGTCTCGGACGCTGCCTGCCCCTGCAGGTCGATCTGGGTCGTGTTGTTGATCGACACCACCTTGTCGTTCCGCATGATGTTGTGCGGCAGGTTGGTGTAGTCCACCGGGTGGAATTCCACCTCCGGGTTCCGGTCGATGAAATCGTACAGGTACTGCGACCCCAGCGCGAAGGTGCAGACCATGCGGCCCGGATTCAGCTGCTTGCGCGCCCCCGTCACCCGACCGGCGCGATAAAGGTCGACGATCCCGTCCGTCATCATCTCGGTGTGGATGCCCAGGTCCTGCACCGGGCTTTCCGCCAGCAAGGAACAGACTGCGTTCGGCATCCCCCCGATGCCGATCTGCAGGCAGGAGCCGTCCTCCACCTCGGCCGCGATCAGGCGGGCGACGGCCTTGTCCACCTCGGTCGCGGGGGCCTTCGGCAGCTCGGCCATCGGACGGTCGTGGCCGGGAATGATGTAATCGACCTCCGAGACATGCACCCCGGTCCCCACGCCCATCACATGGGGCAGCGTCGGCGTTTCCTCGACGATCACCACTGTCCCGCGTTCGACAAGCGCCCGCATCCACAGCGTATTCGGGCCGAAGTTGAAGAACCCCCGCGCATCCATCGGTGCGGTCTTGAAGACCACGATGTCCGGCGGCTCGATGAAGCGGCGGTAATAGTCGGGAACCTCGCCCAGGTTCACCGGCAGGTAATGCGCCAACCCGGCGTCATGTTTCCGGCGATCGTAGCCCGAGAAATGGGTCGAGAACCAGTGGACGTGTTTCCCCTCGGGGTCCGCCTCCAGCACCGCGCGGGGCCGGGTGGTCAGGACCGAACGGAAGCGCAGGTTGGTGACCTCGCCCAGCCGCCGGGCCAGCGCCTCGTCGAAGGCATCGGGCTGGCCCAGCACCGCCCCGTAGTCCAGCCACATCCCCGACCGGACCAGCCCCGCCGCGTCTTCCGCTGTGATCCTGCGCGCCGCCTTCGCCATGGCTTTCCCCCGGGATTTCGGGGCAGTCAAGCACGGGGCGGGGGGTTGTGCCAAGCCTCAGGTCGGCGCGCGGATCGCTGCCAACGCGACTGCCAGCATCGGTGTCAGAGCACCTGCGCGATGGCGGCAGCAAGGATCGGGACGGTCCTGGCGTTCAGCCCGGCAATGTTGATCCGGCTGTCGCCGACCATGTAGATGCC
>PNNE01000358.1 GCA_013824055.1 Rhodobacter sp.
GCCTGCCGCAGCACCCGGTCCAGCACGTCCAGAAACCGGCTCCGGTCGGCCTTCGAGAACATCTTCCCGCCCCCTTGCCGGAACGGATCGGCCGAGCGCAGGTCCTGCATCAGGTCGCGCGTCGCCAGCGCCATGCCGACATTGGCCGCCGTCAGCTCCTCGCCGTTATGCTTCACCACCCGCGCCCCGGCGGCCACGCATTTCGCAGCCAGGGGGATGTCCCCGGTGACCACCACATCGCCCGGCCCGCAGGCTTCGGCGATGAACTTGTCGGCCTCGTCCGGCCCGCTGGAGACGAAGACGCTTTCCACCAGCGGGTTCTGCGAGGGCCGGATGCCGCCGTTCGACACCACCACCATCCGCACCTTGTGCCGGGTGGCGACCGTCTCTGCCTCTCCCTTCACCGGGCAGGCATCGGCATCGATATAAAGCGTCATGCGGCCCCCGGACGGGCGCGGGCAAAGGTCACTCCAACGTCCGCTGCCAAGCATCCGTTGCCAAATGGCAGCCAAAGATTGTCCAGCCTGGACACTTCAGATCGCCGCCTTCCGCATCTCGTCCAGATAGATCTCCCGCAGGCGGGTCGCGACCGGCCCCGGCTTGCCGGTTCCCACGGGCTTGCCGTCCACCTCTACCACCGGCATCACGAAGATCGAGGCAGCAGTCGAGAACGCCTCGTCCGCCCCCTGAGCCTCTGCCGGGGTGAAGGACCGCTCCTCCACCTCGAACTGCGCCTCGGCCGCAAAGCGCAGCACCGCCGCCCGGGTGATCCCGTGCAGGATGTCGTTCCCCAGCGCCCGGGTGATGATCTTGTTGCCCTTCACGATGTAGGCGTTGTTCGAGGTCCCCTCGGTCACCGCCCCCGCCTCGTCGGTGAACCAGCTGTCATCCACCCCGGCCTTCTTCGCCGCCATCTTGCCCATCGACGGATAGAGGAGCTGGACGGTCTTGATATCGACCCGGCTCCACCGCAGGTCCGGGATCGTGATGACCTTGAACCCGGTCTTCGCGGCGGGCGCATCCGCCAGGTTCGGGATGTCCTGGGTGAAGGCCACCACCGTCCCCGGCAGCTCGGCGGGCGGGAACAGGAACGACCGGTCCCCCGGATTGCCCCGCGTGACCTGAAGGTAGATCATCCCCTGGTCGATCCCGTTCAGCCGAACCAGTTCCCGATGCATCGCCAGCAGCTCGTCCGAGCCGATCGGGCAAGTCATCTCCAGCTCTTTCAGCGACCGCTCCAGCCGCCGGACATGCCCGTCAAAGTCGATCAGCTTGCCATCCAGCACCGAGGTCACTTCATAGACCCCGTCGGCCATCAGGAACCCCCGGTCAAAGATCGACACCTTTGCCTCGCCCTCGGGCAGGTAGTCGCCATTCACATAGACAGTGCGGGTCATGCTGCTATCCCCAAAGCTGCGGCAAGGCCGGGTGGATGTGGCGGTCATCATAGGTGACCGGATTGGCGCGGTCCTGCGCCATGTCGGCGGGGCCGTCAAGGTCCGACCAGTCGGCCCCCTGCGCGACCAGGATCGCCGGCGCCATCGACAGCGAAGTCGAGATCATGCAGCCGACCATCACCTTCAGCCCAAGCCGCCGCGCCTCACCCTTCGCGCGCAGGGCCTCGGTCAGGCCGCCGGTCTTGTCCAGCTTCAGGTTCACCACGTCATACCTGCCCAGCAGACCGGGCAAGGACGCCGCATCATGCGCGCTTTCATCCGCACAGACCGGCAGCGGGCGGGCAATTTCGGCCAGCATGTCGTCGGCGCCCTGCGGCAGGGGCTGTTCGACCATCTCCACCCCCAGCCGGATCAGATACGGCGCAAGCTCGGTATAAATCTCTGGCGTCCAGCCCTCGTTCGCGTCGACGATCAGCCGGACCCTTGGGGCGCCCTGTCGTACCGCCTCGATCCGCGCCATGTCGGCCGGAGTGCCGAGCTTGACCTTCAGCACCGCCCGATGCGCCTGCCGCGCTGCGGCGGCCCGCATCGCCTCGGGCGTGTCCAGAGACAGGGTGAACGCAATCTCGACCGGTTTCGGCTGGGCCAGTCCCGCAAGCTTCCAGACCGGCGTGCCCGAAGCCTTTGCCTCCAGGTCCCACAGCGCGCAGTCCACCGCATTCCGCGCCGCGCCGGGTGGCAGCGCCTGTTGCAGGGCAGCCCGCGAAATCGCCTCCGGCAGCGCCAGGATCGCCGCGATGGACTCTGCCACCGTCTCGCCATAGCGCGGATAGGGCAGCCCCTCGCCCCAGCCGCGATGGCCGTTCCGGGTGATGGAGCAGGTCACCACCCGCGCCTCGGTCTTCGACCCGCGCGAGATGGTGAAGGGATTGCGAAGCGGGAAGGTCTCGGCCAGGGCGGTGATCATGGCCGGACTTTAGGAGCCGGAACCGGGATTGGGAAGGCACCGGACTTGCTGCGTCCGCAAAAGGAATGTTGCACCGCGGCGCGCAACATTATAACCGTGGTGTCAGACCTGACGTAATATCCTTGCCCAAAGGACTGACGATGAGCTTCCGCCTGCAACCCCCCGCGCCCGCCCGTCCGAACCGTTGCCAGCTTTTCGGCCCCGGCTCGCGGCCCGAGCTGTTCGCCAAGATGGCGGCATCGGCCGCGGATGTGATCAACCTGGACCTGGAGGATTCGGTGGCCCCCGCCGACAAGCCGCAGGCGCGGGCGAACATCATCAAGGCGATTTCGGACATCGACTGGGGTGGCAAGACGCTGTCGGTGCGGATCAACGGCCTCGACACGCCCTTCTGGTACCGCGACGTCGTGGACCTGCTCGAGCAGGCGGGCGAGCGTCTGGACCAGATCATGATCCCCAAGGTCGGCTGCGCGGCGGATGTCTATGCGGTGGACGCGCTGGTCACGGCCTGCGAGGCGGCGGCAGGACGCGGCAAGCGCATCAGCCTGGAGGTGATCATCGAGACGGCGGCCGGGATCGCGCATGTCGAGGAGATCGCGGCCTCCAGCCCCCGCCTGCAGGCGATGAGCCTTGGGGCGGCGGATTTCGCGGCCAGCATGGGGATGCAGACCACCGGGATCGGGGGCACGCAGGAAAACTACTACATGCACCGCGAGGGGGCGAAATACTGGTCCGACCCGTGGCACTGGGCGCAGGCGGCGATCGTGGCGGCCTGCCGGACGCATGGGGTCCTGCCGGTGGACGGGCCGTTCGGGGACTTCTCGGATGAAGAAGGCTTCAAGGCCCAGGCCCGGCGGTCGGCGACGCTGGGCATGGTCGGGAAATGGGCGATCCATCCCAAGCAGGTGGCGCTGGCGAACGAGGTCTTCACGCCGTCCGAGGCCGCCGTGACCGAAGCGCGCGAGATCCTGGCAGCGATGGAGGCGGCAAAGGCCGCGGGCCAGGGCGCAGCGGTCTACAAGGGGCGGCTGGTGGACATCGCGTCGATGCGGCAGGCCGAGGTGATCGTGCGGCAGGCGGAACTGATCGGGGTGTAGCGCAATCGTAGGGTGGGCGGTATCGCCCACCCTACCTTCGGGTCAGCGCGTAGATGCCGGAGCCCACGACCAGCGTCGCGCCGATCCAGGTCGCAAGGTCGGGGCGTTCACCGAACAGTGCGATCGCCAGCACCATCGCGAAGATCAGCCGGGTGTAGCGGAAGGGCGTCACCGCCGAGACCTCTCCCGTCCGCATCGCGCAGGTCAGCGCGTGATAGCCCGCCATGCCGAAGATCGTGCCTCCGGCCAGACAGAGCAGAGCGCCGCCGGTCGGCACCCGTGCGCCGCCGCTGATCGCCAGCAGGATCGCCCCGGCTGTCGCCAGCATCGCAAAGCCAAGCGCCCCCAGCTGGCAGTTCGACAGGCCCTTGGGCGCCGCTCGGGTGGCAAGATCGCGGCCGGCAAAGCCAAGCAGGCCGACCACGGCCAGCAGCGACAGGGCCGAGAAATCCGCCCCCGGCCGCAGGATGACGAGCACCCCCGCAAAGCCCACCAGCACGGCCAGCCACCGTTGCGGGCTGACCCTCTCGCCGAAGACCAGCGCGGCCCCGGCGACCACAACCAGCGGCGTCGCCTGCAGGATGGCAGAGGTGGTGGAAAGGGCGGTCAGCGTGATGGCAAGGCCGTAGAAGAGACGCCCGGTGATCTCGAATCCGCAGCGCACCAGCATCGGGCGCGACAGGAAGGCAGCGGGCAGCAGCGGCTCGCCGTGGCGGGCGGCCATCGCGGCGAAGATCAGCATTCCGGTCAGACCGATGCTCAACAGGACCTGGCCAAGCGGAAGCTGCTGCGCGGCGGCCTTCACGAAGACATCCTCGACCGCGAAGCCGGCCATCGAGGCCGTCATGAACACCGCGCCGCGCTGGTTGTCGGTCAGCGGCACGCCGCGACCCGCGCTTGACGGGACGGGACGGCTCTGGCCCTGCACCGGCCCGGAGAAGGGCTTGTCATCTTGCTGCGCATCTGGGCCTCCGGAGGCACAAGCTGCGCGGGCGGGGCGGAAATGGCAAGCGCCCCGCCCGCCGAGCGGGCCCAAATCCTTCTCCGCAAATCCTTCACGGAAAGGATTTGTCAAAATTCTTGCTCAAGAATTTTGGGGCCGCTAGATCAGCCCGGCGTGCTTCATCGCCGCCTTGATCTTCGCCTTCGTCCCGTCGGTCAGGCCCACCAGCGGCAGACGCACTTCTTCCGAGCAGAGGCCCAGCACCGACAGGGCATATTTTGCGCCCACGAGACCCGGCTCGATGAAGATCGCCTCGTGCAGCGGCATCAGCTTGTCCTGATACTCCAGTGCGCGGGCATAGTCGCCGCGCAGGGTCGCCTCCTGGAACTCGGCGCAGAGGCGGGGGGCCACGTTCGCGGTCACGCTGATGCAGCCGACCCCGCCGTGGGCGTTGAAGCCCAAGGCGGTCGCGTCCTCACCCGAAAGCTGGATGAAGTCCGCCCCGCAGGCGGCACGCTGCATCGAGACCCGCTCGATCTTGCCGGTCGCGTCCTTGACGCCGATGATCCGGGGCAGCCTGGCCAGGGTGCCCATCGTCTCGGGCAACATGTCGACCACGGACCGGCCGGGGATGTTGTAGATCACGATCGGCAACTGGCAGCAGTCGTGCAGCGCGGTGTAATGCGCGACCAGACCCGCCTGGGTCGGCTTGTTGTAATAGGGCGTCACCACCAGCGCGGCATTGGCCCCGACCTTCTCGGCATGGCGCATCAGGCTGATGCCCTCGACCGTGTTGTTCGACCCCGCGCCCGCGATCACCGGAACCCGGCCCGCCACGGCGGCGACCACTTCCTCGATCACCCTCTGGTGCTCGGCGTGGCTCAGCGTCGGGCTTTCGCCGGTCGTGCCCACCGGAACGATG
>PNNE01000108.1 GCA_013824055.1 Rhodobacter sp.
TCTCAGGCCTCGACCCACAACCCCTCGTCCTTGACGATCTTGTAGGCCTCGTCCAGCGAGGTCTTCGCGCGGCTGATCAGGATGTCGATCTCGTCCGTCGTGATCACCAGCGGCGGAGCGATGATCATCCGGTCCCCCACCGCCCGCATGATCAGATCATTGGCAAAGCACCGCTCCCGCGTCCGGTAGCCGACATTCGCGCTTTCGGGGAATTTCGCCCGCCTGGCCTTGTTCGGGGTCAGGGCAATCGACCCCATCAGCCCCACCAGCTTTGCTTCGCCCACCATCGGATGCTCGGCAAGCGCCTCCCAGCGCTCTTTCAGATAGGGATGCGCCACGTCGCGGACATGCTCCACGATCTTTTCGTCCTGCAGGATCCGCAGATTCTCCAGCGCGACCGCCGCCGCGACCGGGTGGCCCGAATAGGTGTAGCCGTGGAAGAACTCTCCGGCGCCACCGACAACCTCGGCCACCTCGTCACAGACGATCGACCCGCCGATCGGCTGGTACCCCGACGACAACCCCTTCGCGATGGTCATGATGTGCGGCTTGATCCCGAAGGTCTGCGACCCGAACCATTGACCCGTGCGCCCGAAGCCGGTGATCACCTCGTCCGCGATCAACAGGATGCCATACTTGTCGCAGATCCGCTGGATTTCCGGCCAGTAGGTCTTTGGCGGGATGATCACCCCCCCCGCGCCCTGCACCGGCTCGCCGATGAAGGCCGCCACGTTGTCGGGGCCCACCTGGAGGATCTTCTCCTCCAGCTGCCGGGCACGTGCCAGGCCGAAGTCATCCTCCGACATCTCGCCACCCTCGCCCCACCAGTAGGGCTGGTCGATATGCTCGATCCCGTCGATCTTGCCGCCATGCGCGTGGATCGGCTTCATCCCGCCAAGGCTGCCGCCGCCCATCGTGGACCCGTGATAGCCGTTCCACCGCGCGATGATCGTCTTGCGCCAGGGCATGCCCTTGACGTCCCAGTACCGCCGCACCAGGCGGATGTTGGTATCGTTCGCCTCAGAGCCCGATCCGGCGAAGAAGACGTGGTTCAGGTCGCCCGGAGCCAGCTTGGCGATCTCTGCCGCCAGGGCGATGGCCGGGACATGGGTCGTCTGGAAGAAGGTGTTGTAATAGGCCAGCTCCTCCATCTGCCGCGCCGCGACCTGCGCCAGTTCCTTGCGGCCATAGCCGATGTTGACGCACCACAGGCCGGCCATCCCGTCGATGATCCGGTGCCCTTCGCTGTCGGTCAGCCAGACCCCCTCGCCCCGGGTGATGACCCGCGCACCCTTGGCCGCCAACCCCGCCTTGTCGGTGAAGGGATGGAAATGGTGTGCCGCGTCCAGACGCTGCAACTCGGCCGTCGGCATGTGGTTGGTGATCATGTTCATGGGGGGGTGACCTCGCGGAATCAGCAGGGCGATCTGCCCCGTCTTGCCCGCAGGATATGATCAAACGCCCCGCCGTTCAAGAAATTTGATCAAATTCTGTCGGAGCTTTCTCTTCTCCAAATATCCCGGGGGTTTGGGGGCAGCGCCCCCATCACCCGAGGAGGAGGCGAAGCCCGACGACGAGACAAGAGGAACGCGCCGCAAGGCGCTCGATCAGAAAGCCGTCAGTGCCCCTCGGCCAGGGCCTGCCGGATATGATCCACGCCCTGCTGGATGTCCTGCTCGATCGCCCGCGAAAGACCCTTCGCGTCCCCCGCCCGCATCGCCGCCAGCGCCTCGCGGTGCAGGTCCGGAGCGACCTCGCGGCCATAGCGGTCGATCACCGCCCGCAAGGATGGCCCCGCCCGCAGCCACAAGGACCGCGCAAGGTCCAGCAGCACCGGAGCCTCCGCCGCCTCGTACAGCGCAAAGTGGAAGGCGTGGTTCGCTGCCAGATAGTCGGGCAGCTTGCCCGCCTCGATCGCCCGGTTCACCGCCCCGTCGATGGCTTCCAGCCGGTCGATCTGCGCCGGCGTCAGGCGCGGGGCCGCAAGTTCCGCCAGCTTCGGCTCGATCGCCAGGCGCGCAAAGGCCACCTGCTCCAGCAGCTCCGGGGACAGTTCCGGCACCGCCACCCGCCGGTTGCCCTGTGGCAGCAGCGCGCCCTCGGCCGTCAGCCGCCGGATCGCCTCGCGCACCGGGGTCATGCCTGCGCCCAGATCGGTGATCAGCCCCTGGATCGTCACCGGTGCGCCGGGGGCAAGATGGCCATAGAGGATCATGTCGCGCAGCCGCGCGTAGGTGATCTCGTGGCTGGGGATCTTGCGGCTTTCGGCGTCCATCGGGGTTCCCTTCGGCTGCCCCCTTTATGACGGCATCTCCCCGGCAATCAAGAGTTGATCAAATCCTCACAGCGGTTTGGGCGTGTAGCTGAACCGCGTCACTTCCGCCGTCCAGCCCTGCCCCGTCAGGTCATGCGCCACGACGCCGACGAAGGCCCCGGTAAAGCTGGCATGCTCGCCCCGCCCGCCTTCGTCCGACACCACCGAGGCATCCAGCTCCGGCCCCACCGCCACCCCGCCCACACTGAACCGCTGCACCGCCCGGTCGACGGTCACGCCCAGCGTCACCTTGCCCTGCGGCACCGGGAACCGCCCGTGGAAGGTCAGCGCCTCGCCCGGCCAGTCGCCCAGGCAGGACACCAGCGTCACCACTCGCGCCCCCGCTTCCCGCGTGACCAGGGCCGCATGGAACTTGTGGCGGTTGTAATAGGTGATCAGCCCCGCCGCCCGCTGCCAGTTCGGCGGGTCGGCCAGCACGTCGCACTCTGCCGCATAGGACGGCTCATCCTGCCGCCGCGCGACCAGGGACTGCTCGAACCAGGACCCCAGGCTTTCCCGCCCGATCAGCCGCAACGCGCCCCCGGTCATCTGGAAGATCCGATCCGGGTGTGGCGTCCGCAGCCACTGGAAATCGTCCGGCAGCACGGGACCAGAGAAGTCATGCTCCACCGCCCCCGGCACCACCCGCTCCACCGGCAGGTCGATGGTCGAAGGCGGCAGCATCCCCCCGTCCTTCAGCCAGAGCCACCCGTCGCGCCAGATGACCTCGGCCAGCCCGGTCTCGCGCCCCGTGGCGCAGAACAGTCCGCGCGGCCCCTGCTGCGGCCGCCCGCAGAGGAACGAGTGCCAGAACCGCCCGTCGTGCCCCTCGACATACTGCCCATGCCCCATCCGCTGAATCGGGTTCTGCGGATCGAACCGCGCCGTGATCACATGCTTGGCGGGGTGGGTCTCATACGGCCCCCGGATGTCCCGCGACCGCGCCAAAGTCACCGCATGGTCATAGCCCGTCCCGCCCTCGGCCGTGGTCAGGTAGTAATACCCGTCGTGCCAGAACAGGTGCGGCGCCTCGGTCAGCCCCAGGTCCGTCCCGGTGTAGATCGTCGTCACCTCGCCCAGAAGACCCTCTTCCGGGTGCCATTCCTGCAGCTCGATCCCGTCGAACAGGTCATTGGCCGGGTTCAGGCCCGTTCCCTTGCCACGATGGTTCCAGCGCATGTTGACGAACCATTTCCGCCCGTCGCGGTCATGGAACAGCGACGGGTCAAAGCCCGAGGAGGTCACATATTTCGGGTCCGACCAGTCCCCATCCACCGTCGCGCAGGTGACGATGTAGTTGTGCGCGTCCTTGAAGGCCCCATCCAGCCGCTTGACATCGGTGTAGACCAGCCAGAACCGCCCGTCGGCATGGGACAGGCACGGCGCCCAGATGCCGCAGCTGTCCGGGTTCCCGCGCATGTCCAGCTGAGACGCCCGCCGCAAGGGGCGGCTGACCAGCCTCCAGTTCACCAGATCGCGGCTGTGGTGGATCTGCACCCCCGGATACCATTCGAAGGTCGAGGTCGCGATATAGTAATCCTCGCCCACCCGGCAAAAGCTCGGATCGGCATTGAACCCACGGATAACGGGATTTTCCAGCATCATGAACCTCTTGTATGGAGACGGGCGGAGGGACCCCTCAATCCCTCCGCCCGTTGCGGCCGACCCGACAGGGAGGCGTCAGGTCAGGGCCAACCCTTAGCGCAACAGCGCCCGCGCCTCATCCGGCGACAGCGCCGCCGGCCGGGTGCAGGTGGTGGTCAGCGTCACAAAGCCCCCCGTCTCGCCCGAGGTCAGGCAGGCCGTCATCACATCCACCCCATGCAGCGTGCGTTCCAGCGAGCAGCGCGCATCGCGCCCGCCCTGCAGCGCTGCCACCATGTCGGCCAGCCCTGCCGTGCGGTAGTTCGCCAGCGCGCCATGCTTGGGATGTTCCTGGTTCGGCACGCCGAACGGGTGATCCCAGGGCGCGACCTCGGTCAGGGTGCCATCCTTGTCCGCCACCTCCACCACACCGCCGAAGAAGTTCGGATCGGGGACATAGAGCGTGCCTTCGGTCCCGTAGAACTCGAAATGGTTGCGCTTGTGGTGCCAGACGTCCCAGCTGGTCGTCAGGTTCACCACCGCGCCGTTGTGGAACTCCAGCAGCGCATGGATGTTCGTCGGCGTCTTGACCGGGATCTCCTGCCCCGCCCGCGCGCCCGAGCCGATGGTCCGCGTCGGCGTGGCCGAAGAGGTGATCGCGCCCACACGGCGAACCGGCCCCAGGAAGTTGATCAGGTTCGCCACGTAATATGGCCCCAGGTCCAGCATCGGACCCGCACCCGGCAGGAAGAAGAACTCCGGGCTCGGGTGCCAGCCTTCCGGCCCGTGGTTCTGCACGCAGGCCACCGCCGTGGTGATCGTGCCGATCCGCCCCTCGTCGATCAACGCCCGCGCCTGCTGATGCGCACCGCCCAGGAAGGTGTCCGGCGCGCAGCCGACCGCCAGCCCCTTTGCCGCCGCAAGGTCGCGCAGCGTCTTGCCTTCCTCCAGCGTCAGCACCAGCGGCTTTTCGGAATAGGCGTGTTTCCCGGATTCGAGAATCCGCTTCGTCACCGGGTAATGCGCGTCCGGGATGGTGAGGTTGATCACCACGTCCACGTCCTTGTTCGTCAGCAGGTCATCGACCGACTGCGCACGCACGCCGAACTCCTCGGCCCGCGCCTTGGCGGCCTCGATGTTCAGGTCGGCGACGCTGCGCACCTCCAGCCCCTTGAACAGGGGTGCCAGCCGCAGATAGGCGCTGGAGATATTGCCCGCCCCGATGATCCCGATACCAAGATTTGCCATTTGTCTGTTCCTCAGAAGGATTTGGCCGAAGCGATCGAGCGGGCTGCAAACCGCGCATCGTCCTTCGGGTTGTCGTGTTCCATGACGAAGTGTCTGACCCCGATCTTGCGCAGCGCCGCCATGATCGTCGGCCAGTCCACGGTGCCGTGGCCCACGTCCGACCAGCCATCCTCGTC
>PNNE01000294.1 GCA_013824055.1 Rhodobacter sp.
CTGGGGGTTGCCGCCCCGGAGCCTGCGCCAAGCCGGGCGCGGGGGGCAGAGGTCTGGCCTGCGTCCGAGCGGCTGGAGGATTGGCGTCTGGGGGCGGCGATGAACCGGGGGGCGGAGGTCGTCGCGCGCCATCAGGCGGTGGGCGAAGCGGCGGCGCGGGCGAAGCTGGGCGCTTTCCTGGCCGGTCCGGTCGCGCGCTATGCCCAGATGCGGGATCATCCTGGGGTCGCGGGAACCTCGCGGCTGTCCGAGAACCTCACCTATGGCGAGATCGGCATCCGCGAGGTCTGGCATGCCGGCCTGCGGGCGCGGGACGAGGGCCACGCGGGCGCGGAAAGCTTCCTGCGCGAGCTGGCCTGGCGAGAGTTCAGCTATCACCTGATGCACCACACTCCGCAGATCGCCAGCGGGAACTGGAAGCCGGAATGGGACAGGTTCCCCTGGCGCGGCGACAGTCCCGAGGCCGAGCGCTGGCGGCGCGGCATGACGGGCGAGCCCTTCGTCGATGCCGCGATGCGCGAGATGTATGTGACGGGGACGATGCACAACCGGGCGCGGATGATCGCGGGAAGCTATCTGACCAAGCACCTTCTGACGCATTGGAAGCTGGGGCTGGACTGGTTTGCCGACTGCCTGACCGACTGGGACCCGGCGGCGAATGCGATGGGCTGGCAATGGGTGGCGGGGTCAGGCCCGGACGCGGCGCCCTATTTCCGCATCTTCAATCCGGCAGGCCAGGCCGAGAAGTTCGACGTCGACGCGCGCTATCGTCGGCGCTTTGTTGCAGAGCTGTCCGGGCAGCCGGGGCATGAGGCGCTGGCCTTCTTCGCTGCGGTGCCACGGTCCTGGGGTCTGAGCGCGGACCAGGCCTATCCGCGGCCGGTGGTCGATCTGGCCGCCGGTCGCGCCGCGGCCCTTGCGGCATATGGGGCACGAAATGCTTGAGCAACGCATCGCCTTTTGTGAAACTGTTGCCGACAAAGACCCTGGGGGTGGGCCGATGGACGTGTTGACGACGGTGAAGGGGCAGGCAGGCTTGCCGCGCTACTTCGCCACCGCTTTCGAGACGGCCTGTCGGCTGGGCGAGGGCAGGCTGGACTTTGTCCTGCCAGACGGGCGGCGGTTCCGGATCGAGGGCAAGGCCCCCGGTCTTGCGGCGGAAGTGCGGGTGGTCAATCCGGATCTCTTTGCGCGTCTGGTGCGCGAGGGCGACCTGGGCTTTTGCGATGCCTATCTGGACGGCTGGTGGACGACGCCGGACCTGCAGGTCTTTCTGGATCTGATCCAGCGCCCGGCGAACAACGTGGTCGGCGACAGCTACCCCGGCCTCAGCCTCTTGCGCGCCTACGAGCGGATGCGCTTCTGGCTGCAGTCGAACTCGAAGCGACAGGCCAGGAAGAACATCAGCTTCCACTACGACCTGGGGAACGACTTCTACCGGCTGTGGCTGGACGAGACGATGACCTATTCCTCGGCGCTGTTCGACAACCCGCAGGAAAGCCTGGAGACGGCGCAGCGCCGCAAATACGCCAGCATGGTCGACCAGATGGGTGCCGCGCCCGGCGAACATGTGCTGGAGATCGGCTGCGGCTGGGGCGGGTTCGCGGAATATGCCGCGAAAGAGCGCGGCCTGCGTGTCACCGGCCTGACGATCAGCCAGGCGCAGCACGATTATGCGGTGGCGCGGATCGCGAAGGCGGGGCTGTCGGACCGGGTGGAGATCAAGCTGCAGGACTACCGCGACGAACGCGGGACCTACGACGGCATCGCCAGCATCGAGATGTTCGAGGCGGTCGGCGAGCGCTACTGGCCGGTCTATTTCGGCGCCCTGCGCGACCGGCTGAAGCCGGGGCGGCATGCGACCTTGCAGATCATCACCGTGGCCGATGCGCGGTGGGAGCTGTACCGCAAGGGTGTCGACTTCATCCAGAAGTACATCTTCCCCGGCGGCATGCTGCCCGCACCGGCAGTCCTGCGGGCCGAGGTCGAGAAGGCGGGGCTGCGGGTCAAGGCCTCGATCGAATTCGGCGAGAGCTACAGCCTGACCCTGCGGCGCTGGCACGAAACCTTCAACGACCGCTGGGGAGACGTGCGGCAGCTGGGGTTCGACGACCGCTTCAAGCGGATGTGGGACTTCTACCTCGCCTCTTGCGCGGGGGCGTTTCAGGGTGGAAACTGCGACGTGACGCAGATCACGGTGACGCGTCCCAGCTGAGGGCTTTTCCGAATGGCGCAACCGATGCCGACTGCAGCAAAGCTGATGGCCGCGATCTCGTTCGCGGTGGTTGGCTGGATTCTTGCGAACTACTACGCCTTGAACATGCCGGATGCCGCAGCGGCCGGACCGATCCGCGAGGGTGCGGCGTTGGTCGGAGTGATCATGGGCTGGACGGTGATGGGCAATGCGGTCGGCAGAGGCTATGTCGAAGCGGCGGGGTCGGGGATCAAGACGGCGGTGATCCTGGCCGTGGTGGCGCTGTTCCTGCTGGCGCTGAGCGAGATGATCCAGAACTCGGTCAAGATGCGCTACGAAGACGCGCTGGAGGCGATCCTGGCGGTGGTCGACACGATGGCGAAGCGGTCGCATGCGCTGCTGTCGCTGGGGGTCTTCGGGACCATCCTGCTGGGCGGGATCGTCGGTGGCCTCTTGTCCGAGAACGTGGGTCGGCGCTGGAAGTGACGGCGCTTTCCCGGTTGGACTGGCCCCCCGCGCTGCGGGAGGCGGTGGCGGCGGGCGGCGCGGACTGCGCGCGCTTCCTGACCCAGGTGCTGGGCGGAGAGGCCGCGCCCGAGCTGGTCGCGGCGGCCCTGCGCTACTACGGGCATCTTCCGGCCGAAGCCGTCCGGCACCGCCTGCCCGCGCTGCGGGTCGAGGCGGCGAGCCGGATGCGCGCCGGTGCCGCGCCCGGGCGGGGCCTGCGGGCGGGATCGGGCGAGGTCGAGCAGGGGCCGGTCGCGCCTTCGCACGCGGGGTTCTTCGCGCTGGACCTCTGGCATCTGCGGCACCGCCGGTTCGACGGAGAGATGAGCCCCCGGCTGACCCGCGAGGTCTTTGTCGCCGGGGATGCGGTGACGGTGCTGCCCTACGATCCGGTGCGGGACCGGGTCCTGCTGGTGGAACAGCTGCGGATGGGTCCCCTGGGGCGGGGCGATCCCTTGCCCTGGCAGCTGGAGGCGATTGCAGGCCGGATCGACCCTGGCGAGACCCCGGAAGACGCCGCCCGGCGCGAGGCGATCGAAGAGGCCGGGCTGGTGCTGGGGCGCCTGGAGAAGGTGGCCGAATATTATCCGACGCCAGGGGCGGTGACCGAGTATCTTTATTCCTATGTGGCGCCGTGCGACCTGCCCGACGGGGTCGCGGGGGTGTTCGGCGCGGCGGAGGAGGCGGAGGACATCAAGGGGCACCTCCTGGCGTTCGACCGGCTGGTCGAGGTCATGGCGGCGGGCGAGATCGGCAATGCGCCGCTGCTGCTGACAGTGCTGTGGCTTCAGCGGGAGCGCGACCGGTTGCGCGGGTAGGGAAGGTGGGCGGATCGCCCACCCTACGCCTGCGCCTCGTAGGGTGGGCGATCCGCCCACCGCCCCTTACAGGTTCAGGCTGACCCAGGCGCCGTTGCGGGCCGAGGACCGCACGCAGGCATCGACGAAGGCCACGCCTTCAAGCCCCTCCTTCAGGCCGGGGAAGGTGGTGCCTGCGGGGATCGGCGTCCCGGCCTTTGCGGCGCGGATGGCGCGGGCGGCCTCGGTGTAGATGGTGGCGAAGCCTTCGAGGTAGCCCTCGGGGTGGCCGGGGGGGATGCGGCTGACGCGGGCGGCCTCGGGGCCGGCGCCGGCGCCACCGCGGGTGATCTTGCGCTTGGGCTGGCCAAAGGGAGTGAACCAGAGATAGTTCGGGTCCTCTTGCGCCCACTCAAGCCCGCCCCTGGTGCCGTAGATCCGCAGGCGCAACCCGTTCTCGTTGCCGGGGGCCACCTGGCTGCACCAGAGCATGCCCCGCGCGCCGCCCTGATAGCGCATCAGGACGTGACCGTTGTCATCGACGCGGCGGCCGGGGACGAAAGCGGCAAGGTCGGCGGCCAGCGTGTCCAGCGTCAGACCCGAGACGAAGTTCGCCAGGTTGAAGGCATGGGTGCCGATGTCTCCGGTCGAGCCGCCAGCACCAGAGCGGGCGGGATCGGTGCGCCAGTCGGCCTGCTTGTTCTCGACCGTCTCGGTCAGCCAGTCCTGCACGTATTCGACGTTCACCAGCCGCAGATCGCCCAACTCGCCATTGGCGATCATCGCCTTGGCCTGCCGGATCATCGGGTAGCCGGTGTAGTTGTGCGTGAGCGCGAAGACGACGCCCGAGGCCTCGGCGGCGCGGGCCAGCTTCTTGGCCTCGGGCAGGGTCGCGGTCAGCGGCTTGTCGCAGATGACGTGGATGCCGCGTTTCAGGAACTGCATCGCCACGGGGGCGTGCATGTGGTTCGGGGTCACGATGGCGACAGCGTCGATCCCGTCCTTGCGGCGAGCCTCCTTCGAGGCCATCTCGGCAAAGCTGGTGTAGGCGCGCGGCACGCCAAGGTCCTGCGCCGAGGCCAGGGCTTTCTCGGGGTTGGATGAGAAAGCGCCCGCAACCAGTTCATATTGATCATCAATCCGCGCGGCAATGCGGTGGACGGCGCCGATGAAGGCGTCGCGTCCGCCGCCGACCATGCCAAGGCGGAGGCGTTCGGGGCGGGCGGTGTGGGCGGCGGCGCCAGAGTCAATTGGGGGCATCGGGTTACTCCAGTCCAAGCATGCGGCGGTTGGCGGCGCGGTCGGTGCCTGCATCGGCGAAATCGTCGAAGGCCTTTTCTGTCACGCGGATGATGTGGGCGTCAACGAAGGCCGCGCCTTCGCGGGCACCATCCTCGGGGTGTTTCAGGCAGCATTCCCATTCGACCACGGCCCAGCCGTCGAAATCGTGCTGGGCAAGCTTCGAGAATATGCCGCCGAAATCGACCTGCCCGTCGCCGGGCGACCGGAAGCGGCCCGCGCGGTTCACCCAAGCCTGGAAGCCGCCGTAGACGCCCTGGCGGCCTGTCGGGTTCAGCTCGGCGTCCTTGACGTGGAACATCTTGATGCGGTCGTGGTAGATGTCGATATGCTCAAGGTAATCAAGGTGTTGCAAGACATAGTGCGAGGGGTCGTACAGCATGTTGGCCCGTTTGTGGCCCTTCACGCGGTCAAGGAACATCTCGAAGCTGATGCCGTCATGCAGGTCCTCGCCGGGGTGGATCTCGTAACAGACGTCCACTCCGCAAT
>PNNE01000222.1 GCA_013824055.1 Rhodobacter sp.
ACCGGCCGCAAGCGGTTTCAGAACTCGGACCGGGGCAGCATCGACTTCTTCGAGAACGAGGGCGACCACCGGATCAAGGTCAACCCGCTGGCCCATTGGGGCCGCGAGGATCTTGAGGAATACATGGTGGAAAACCGCCTGCCCCGGCACCCGCTGGTGGCCAGGGGCTATCCCTCGATCGGCTGCGCGCCCTGCACCAGCCCGGTCAAGCCGGGCGAAGACCCGCGTGCGGGCCGCTGGCGCGGAACGCAAAAGACCGAATGCGGCATCCATTTCATCGACGGCAAGGCCGTGAAGACCACGCCCGACCTCAAGACAACGGAGAACGCGGCATGACCGTCATCGTCACCGACGCCGGCTTTGCCCCCGGCACCCAGGTCGAAACCGTCGCGCTGGCCCAGCTTGCCGACCAGACGGCGGTCGACCTGGCCAATACCGACGACCCGCTGGCGCTGCGCGACCACCTTGACCGGCTGACCCTGATCCGCGTCGCCTTTCCCGCCTTCAACGACGGTCGCGCCTTCACCGTCGCCCGCCGCCTGCGCGAGATGGGATACAAGGGCCGACTTCTCGCCAAGGGCCCGGTGATCGCCGACCAATATGCGATGCTGCGCCGCGTGGGCTTTGACGGGGCCGAGATCCCCGAGGACCTGGCCGCCCGCCAGCCCGCCGAGCAGTGGCTGTTCCGCGCCGCTGACTGGCAAGAGCATCATTATCAGGCCAGGCTGCGCGCCTGATCGTCCAGACCCGATGATTGGCCGCGAGGGGAAGGCTTCCCTTGGCAGGCCCGCTCGCCTATGGAGGGCGAAACATGACCGAGACAGTGACCATGGACGCCGCCCGCAGCAAACCTCACCTCCCCGACGCCCAGACCGTGACCCAGGTCACCCACTGGACCGACCGGCTGTTTTCGTTCCGCGTCACCCGCCCCCAGACCTTGCGGTTCCGATCCGGCGAGTTCGTGATGATCGGGCTGATGGGCGACAACGCCAAACCCCTGCTGCGGGCCTATTCCATTGCATCGCCCAGCTGGGACGAGGAGCTGGAGTTCTATTCGATCAAGGTCCCGGATGGCCCGCTGACCTCGCGCCTTCAGCACATCCAGCCGGGGGACGAGATCATCCTGCGGCCAAAGCCGGTGGGGACGCTGGTGGTCGACGCGCTTCTGCCCGGCAAGCGGCTGTGGTTCCTGGCGACCGGCACCGGCCTTGCTCCGTTTGCGTCCCTGATGCGCGACCCGGAGGTCTACGAGAAGTTCGACCAGGTCATCATGATGCACACCTGCCGCGAGGTGGCCGAGCTGGACTATGGTCGGCAGTTGGTGGAAGGCCTCCAGCACGACCCGCTGATCGGCGAGATGGTGCAGGGCAAGCTGCGCTATTATCCCACGACGACCCGGGAAGCGTTCCATCACATGGGGCGCGTCACTGACAACCTGGCCTCGGGCAAGGTGTTCGACGACCTGTCCCTTCCGAAGATGAACCCGGCCGAGGATCGGGCGATGGTCTGCGGCAGCCTGGCCTTCAACCTGGATGTGAAGGCGATCCTGGAAGGGTTCGGCCTGCGCGAGGGGGCCAATTCCGACCCGAAGGAATTCGTCGTGGAAAAGGCCTTCGTGGGCGACGGAATCTGATCCAGTCCGCGGCGGGCATTCTCCGATAATCCAGCAATATCCAGCAGATACCAGATCGCGTCCGGGTGGCCCTGACCTTTGGACATGCGGGGCCGCAGGGGCAACCTTGCGGCTTTCTTGGTCTGCATCACGGGGGGGGAACAGGCAAAGAAAAAGGCCGCGAGGTGATCCTCGCGGCCTTCGGGTTCGGTGCAAGCCGAAGCTTACATGCCAAGCGCGGTCCTGACCTGAGCGATCGTGTCCGCAACCAGCGCCGGGTTGGCGCGGGCAGCTTCGACAGCGGTCTTCAGCGTGGTCTTGGTCGCGTCGTCGAGGGTCGAGCCATCGATCAGCGCGACAACCGAGTCGGCGTTGAAGTTGGCCGGGTCCAGAGCGGCAGCCGCGTCGGTGACGGCAGCAGCAGCGTCGGTCGCAGCTTCGGTGGTGGCAGCGGCGGCATCCGTCGCGGCCTCGGTGACGGCAGCAGCGGCGTCGGTCGCAGCTTCGGTGGTGGCGGCGGCGGCATCCGTCGCGGCTTGCTGCGCGGCGGCGGCAGCTTCTTCGGCGGCTTGGGCAGCGGCTTCTTCCGCAGCCCTGGCGTCAGCTTCGGCCTGCGCGGCGGCGGTGGCGGCAGCTTCAGCGGCTTCCTGAGCCGGCTTCCAGCTGAACTGATAATAGCCGCCAGCGGCCAGAAGGACGACGATGGCGCCGATGATAACGGTTCTGTTCATGTTTGATACTCCCATGACCGGAGCTAGCGCCCGGATGGCGGTCATATGGCACTTTGACCGGGAAATGAAAAGGGTGCCGCAGCGCAGCACGGGGAAAAACGCCGGAAATCCGCGGAAATCTGGAACTCTGACCGGCCAGCCGGGTTGCAGATGCGCCCGCCGGGGTCTAGATTGCGCGCGGACAAACAACCATCAAAGGACGACTACCATAGCCCGCAGACCGCACAACGCCCCGCCGCAACGCGACACCGGTCCCCGCATCAATGACCGCATCCGCGCTCCGGAGATCCGCCTGATCGGCGCGGATGGCGAAAACGTCGGGGTGGTGACCCCCGCCCGCGCGATGCAGATGGCCGAGGAAGCCGGACTTGACCTGGTGGAGATCTCGCCGACAGCCGTTCCGCCGGTGTGCAAGATCATGGACTTCGGCAAGTTCAAGTACGAGACGCAGAAGCGCGAGGCCGAGGCCCGCAAGAAGCAGAAGATCATCGAGATCAAGGAAATCAAGTTCCGCCCGGGCACCGACATCCATGACTACGAAGTCAAGATGCGCTCGGTGATGAAGTTCCTGGACGAGGGTGACAAGGTGAAGATCACCCTGCGGTTCCGCGGCCGGGAAATGGCGCACCAGGACCTGGGGCTGGAGCTTCTGAAGCGGGTCGAGGCGGATGTCGCCGAGGTTGGCAAGATCGAAAGCTTCCCGCGGCTGGAAGGCCGCCAGATGGTGATGATGATCGGCCCCAAGTAAGGACGATCCGGGTATTCCCATGACCTGTGCGGGGGCAATTTGCCCCCGCTTTCATTTTGCCTCACGCAGGCGGCCGCGTTGGGGGATTTCCTTCAAGAGGCCCCCGACCCCCATCGCGGCAATGTCGGCGCTGGTGACGGGGACGCCGCAGATCAGGCGCTCCATCACCCAGTCCGCGCCGTTCAGCGCAGGGCTGCGCACGCAACCCGGCAGGCCGATGACCGGGGTTGCGTCCAGCTGCCCGATGAAGAGCAGATTGCCGGGATCGACCGGCATCCCGAAACGCTCGACCGTCCCCCCTGCCCTGCGCACCGCCGCCGGGGCGACGTCATCGGGGTCCGAGGTGGCCGAGCCGGTCAGGATCAGGATCAGCTCGGCATCCCTGACCGTCGCCAGTGTTGCGGCAAGCTCGGCCTCGCGGTGCGGGCTGCGCAGGTGGGTGGCGAGAGTTGCGCCAAGCGCTGCAAGCCGCTGGGTGATCGCCTCGGCGCCCAGCACCTTCGCGGTGGTTTCGGTCCGGGTTTCAACCAGAGCGATCCGCCGCACCCGTGCCGGACACAGCCAAAGCGCCTGCGCCCCGGCCGTGCAGGCGGCCGCCACCGCGGATTTGGCGACCCCGTAGGCGATGATCTTCACGGTGGCGACCATTTCGCCGGCAGCCACACGTTGCCAGCACGGCACGGTTGCAAGGGTGATCATCGGATCGACGGCGTTCAGGGCGTTCACCCGGTCGGCCCGGACCTCGACCACTCCCGCAGCGCGGGCGTGCAGGTTGACGCGCCCGGTGCCCACCTGGCGCAGGTCAAGACCCGCAGCCCTTGGGTCCGGGACAAGCGCCTGGGCGATGGCGAGGGCGGCGGCGTCTTCGTGCAGGTCCTGTTCGTCCAGACAGGCGGCGATGACCTCGGTACGACCCGTGGCCTGCAACTGCGCGATTTCCCTGGGGCCAAGGATGCAGCCCTTGCGCAACCGTCCTTCCGGCAGGGCGACGGAATGAGCCAGGATCGCGCCTTCGGCCTGCAACAGGGGAACAGGTCCGAAGCGCATTATCTTCGCAGGGTTTCGGTGATCTGCGCCATGACGCTGACTGCGATCTCGGCGGGCGTCCTGGCACCGATGTCCAGGCCGACGGGGGCATGGATCCTGGCGATCTGGGCGGGCGTGAACCCGGCTTCGGTCAGGCGGTCCACGCGCTTGGCATGGGTGCGGGTGGAGCCCAGGCAGCCAAGGTAGAAGACCGGAGAGCCAAGCGCAAAGCGGATCGCGGGGTCGTCCAGCTTGGGGTCATGGGTCAGCGTGACGATGGCGGTGCGGGCGTCGGGTTGCAGCTGCGCAAGCGCCTCGTCGGGCCAGTCGTCCAGGATCGTCTCGCCGGGAAAGCGGTCGGCCGAGCCGAAGGCGGCGCGGGGGTCGATCAGGGTGGGCGCGTAGCCGCAGGTTCTGGCGATCTGCAGCAGCGGCTGGGCAATATGCACCGCACCGATGACGATCAGCCGCAGCGCCGGGTTGTGGACGGCGATGAAGCGGCCATCCTCCTCCATCCCCGAGCGGTCGGACCTGAAGCGCGCGTCGGCGGCAGCGTCGGTGCCGGGGGCCAGAAGGCGTCTGTCCCAGGTTTGCAGGGTCGTCACGACAGCAGCCGCACGGCAGGCGGCGCGGGCTTCGACAAGCCCGGCAAGCAGCGCCTCGGGCAGCGCCTCGGGACCGTTGCCGACGGGCTCGACAAGGACGCGGATCGTGCCGCCACAGGCCAGACCCGCGGCAAAGGCGGTCTCGTCGCTGACGCCGAAGGTCAGCACGCGGGACTTGCGATCCTGCAGGGCATCAAGGGCTTCGGTGATGACCGCGCCTTCGACACAGCCGCCCGAGACAGAGCCGATCATCTCGCCCTCGCCCGAGATGGCAAGCTGGCTGCCGGCCTGGCGCGGGGCAGAGCCCCAGGTCTCGATCACGGTGGCAAGGGCGGCCCCCTTGCCGGCGCGGTGCCAGGCGAGGGCGGCTTCGGGGATCTGGTCATGCTCGGCGCGCTTCATGTGGCGCAGTATGCGTCTGCGTGACAGGCGATGCCACCAAAATGCAGCGCCGCGGGGGGAACCCGCGGCGCGACTTTGGTATGGGGTGCGCTTAGCCGCGGTCGGCGGTGCGCAGCAGCGGCGTGATCACCCGGACCTCGACGCGGCGGTTGCGG
>PNNE01000309.1 GCA_013824055.1 Rhodobacter sp.
GCGGGCGCCAAGGTCTGGGGCTACGAGAACGCGCTGTGGGCCGGGCTGGTCTTCGCGGCCCTGATCGTCCCGGTGTTCTGGTATCGCCACTACCTTCAGGACGGCGGCAAGTTCCCGAAAGAGGCCTATGACGACCTTGGCCTGCCTTACGGCGAGTTGGGACAACGCAAGGCGGGGATGCTGCCCTACCTGGCCCTGATTCTGGGCGCTGCGGTGGTGCTTTGGGCCAACTGGTTCTTTGTGCTGCCCGGCTGAGCCAGCACAAACCGCTTTGGAAAAGGTCGTCCTTCGCGGCGGCCTTTTTCTTGGGCGGATGTTTTCTGACAAGAAAGATTGTTGCACTTCATTATTGCCTTCTGGCCGGAATCGCCTGACACTCGACCAAAATCAAGACCACAGGGGAGGGTTGAAGCATGACGAATTCCTGGCGTTTCTCGGCACTGATGGACCGGCACCGGGCCCTGGGATCGAACCTGGAAGACTGGAGCGGGATGGGCACCGCCTGGTCCTACTCCAAGGGTGACCCGGACGCCGAATACATGGCGATCCGCACCAAGGCGGGGCTGATGGACGTCTCGGGCCTGAAGAAGGTCCACGTCACCGGCCATGGGGCCAGCCATGTGATCGACCGCGCGACGACCCGCGACCCGGAAAGGATCGCGCCCGGCAAGTCGCTCTATGCCTGCATGCTGAACGACGCGGGCAAGTTCGTCGATGACTGCATCATCTACCGGATGGGGCCGAACAGCTATACGGTGGTGCATGGCTCGGGCCAGGGGCATGAGCAGCTGACGATGGCGGCGACCGGCCGCGATGTTGGGGTCCGCTTCGACGACAACCTGCACGACCTGTCGCTGCAGGGGCCGCTGGCGGTGGACTACCTGGAAAGGCACATCCCCGGCGTCCGCGCGCTGCCCTACATGGGCCACATGCCCGCGATGCTGTTCGGCAAGCCCATCACCCTGTCGCGGACCGGCTATACCGGCGAGCGCGGGTACGAGATCTTCTGCCGCGGCCAGGACGCCGGCGAAATCTGGGACCGTATCCTGGAGGAAGGCGCCAGCATGGGGATCATCCCCTGCCGGTTCACCACGCTGGACATGCTGCGGGCGGAAAGCTACCTGCTGTTCTTCCCCTTCGACAATTCCGAGATGTATCCGTTCGAGAACGAAGGCCCGGGGGATACCCTGTGGGAGCTTGGCCTCGACTGGACCGTGACCAAGGGCAAGACCGGCTTTCGTGGCGCCGAAGAGCATTACCGCCTGCAGGGCAAGGAACGCTTCAAGATCTCGGGCCTGAAGTTCGAGGGCAAGAACGTGCCGGGCAATGCGCCGATCTACAAGGATGGCAAGAAGATCGGCGTGGTGACGCAGCCGATGTATTCGCCGCTGAACGACTGGGTCGTGGCGATTGCCCGGATGCCGGTCGAATACGCGAACAACGGCACCGAGGTCGAGGTGCGCTGCGGGACGCATGGCCCGCTGAAGGCGGTGTCGGCCTCGCTGCCCTTCTACGACGTGGAAAAGAAGCGCCGCACGGCCAAGGACTGATCGTTCCGGGGCCCGCCTTCGGGTGGGCCCCCTTCTTCCCAAGGGAGCTGCCCCGTGAAAGTCGAGCTGACCCCGACAGACGCCCCCTCGATCAAGTCGCGCCCGGTCTATGCCGCCCTGGAACCGCGACCGGGCAAGCTGCATGTGATCGTTGCCGACTGCCAGGGGGCAGAAGCGGTGACGGACATGCTGGCCAAGGCGAACGACCGTGCGGAATTCCTTGCGGCGGCGCATGTGATGTATTGTCCGGGGCCTGCGGGGGTGGACCTTTCCGCGCGGCTGGAGGCTCTGGGGGCCGCCCAGTTCTTCCGCGCGCCGACCATTCCGGCGCTGCTGCCGCGTCTGGTGCGGGTGCTGTCGGACGCGCATATGGGCACGCAGTTCTATCTGGCAGGCACGGAAAGCCTGATCGGCCAGGCGGAGCGCGAGATCATGAATACGGGCTTTCCCTTCGCCGCGATCCAGAAGGAACAGCGCGGGTCCACGCTGCGCCGGGTGCAATGCGTGCATTGCAAGGGGATCACCGAAAACGTGGCCACCGACCCGTTCAAGTGCAGCCATTGCGGGCTTAACCTCTTTGTCCGCGATCATTATTCCCGGCGCATCGCCGCCTTCCAGGGCGTGAACATCGACGCCGAGGACCCCGGGCAGGTGCCGGAAAGCGTGGTGAGGTTCAAATGAGCGGCGGAGCCAAGCTTCAAGTCCGGGTGTCCGAGGTGGTCGAGGTCAACGAGCTGATCAAGCGCTTCCGCTTCGTCAGCCGCGACGGGTCCGATCTGCCCGCGTTTTCCGGCGGGGCGCATACTGTGGTCGAGATGGATGATCACGGGACGCGGAGGCTGAACCCTTATTCGCTCATGTCCGACCCCGAGGATCGGTCGGGCTACGAGATCAGCGTCCGGCGCGATGATGCGGGGCGCGGAGGGTCGCTTTACCTGCACCGGCATGTGGTGCCGGGGATGGAGATGACGCTTTCCTACCCGGTAAACCTGTTCCCGCTGGACAGTCGGGCGAAGAAGCACCTGATGATCGCGGGCGGGATCGGGATCACGCCGTTCCTGGCGCAGATCGCGCAACTTGCGCATTTCGGCGGCAAGTTCGAGCTGCACTATTCGGCGCGGTCAAGGCCGTTGGGTGCCTACATGGACAGGCTGACTGCGGCGCATCCGGATCGGGTGCACTGCTACTTCGACGACCGCAAGCAGATGATCGACCTGAAAAAGGTGCTGCAAAATCAGCCGATCGGGACGCATCTTTACGTCTGCGGACCGAAAGGGATGATCAACTGGGTGCTGTCCACGGCCGAAAGCATGGGCTGGCCGAAACAGGCACTGCATCATGAGGAATTCCTGGCCCCCGGCACCGGGTTGCCGTTCCAGGTGGAACTGGCGGCCAGCGGCAAGACCATCACCGTCGGCTCCACGCAAAGTCTGCTGGAGGCAATGGAAGCCGCCGGAGTCGACGCGCCCTATCTTTGCCGGGGCGGGGCCTGCGGGCAATGCGAAACGAACGTTCACAAATGCGACGGCACCATCCTGCACCGCGACCATTGGCTATCGCCCGAGGAGCATGCTTCGAGCCAGAAGATCATGCCTTGCGTCAGCCGCTTCGAGGGCAAGACCCTCGTCATCGACCGATAGGAGACGACGATGAGCCTTGATTTCAAGTTCGTGCCCGATGATTTCGGTGGCTTCTTCCGGGACGAGACCTTCCGCGAGACCTTCACCTACACCAACAGCAATCCGCGGCGGTTCCCCTTCCCCTTTGACCGGGACGACTACATGTATTCGGTCAACATGGAGCCGCATGTGCCGGGCCGTCCGGGGACGGCTTTCGAGCATATGCTTGACGTGGACGAACATTACATTGCCGAGATGATCGACCGCGCCAAGGTGCTGGCCGATGACCCGCTGCGCTGCCAGTCGCTGCCGCACATGACCCTCGCCGGCTGGGACACGCTGGAACTGATTATGGAAGCCAAGGCGCGGGACTATCCGCAGTGGTTTTCGCTGACAAAGGATGGCAACCGATGGCACTGGGTGAACCGGCCGCTGGGCATCGAACACTCGTTCACATTCCTGGATGAAAGCACGCTGCCCTACCCTCCCTTCGAGTACATCATGCGCCAGACTCAAGGCGACTGGACCTTGCAGGACGAACGTGACGGGACCTTGTGGATGGACGCGGGCATTGCGACCTCCCAGGCGGATTGGTCAGTGGACTTTGACGTGGGCATGAACTTCATGGAATGGCACGCCCCTGTGCCGCTGGCGCACGAGAAGGGCGTCTTCGACCGGGCGCTGAAGTTCCTGCTGAAGCTTCAGCACGGCGCGCCGGTGCGGCGGTTCAACTGGACGATGACCGTGAACCCGCTCTTGGACACCGCGCCCGAGACCTACCCCAGATGGGGGCCGATGAAGGCCTCGATCACGCCCGAGAACCTGGGCGCGAAGCAGCATCTGCGGGTCGAACTGCAATCGCTTTACCGCCTGCCGCGGTCGAACGCGATCGCCTTCGACATCCGCTGCTACCTGTGCAGCTTTGACCAGATCGTGACCGTCCCGAAATGGGCCCGGCGTCTGCACCGCGTGGTGCGCGACCTGCCGGAGGAACTGGCCACCTACAAGGGCTTCATCCGCAACCGTCCCGCGATGGTCGAGTGGTTGTCACGGCACGACGACGGCGCGCCGACCTCTCCCGGCTGGTGGCCCGATGACTGACCGCGGCGGCCCCCTGCGGCTGGGGTTCCTGATGTTTCCCGGCTTTCCAATGGCCTGCCTGACGTCGGCCATCGAACCCCTGCGCGCCGCGAACGAGATCACCGGCCGGCAAGAGTTCGTCTGGAAGCTGGTCGCCGAGGCGCCCACGCCGGTCCGCTCTTCCGCCGAGATCGGCTTTGACCCGGACGTCACGCTGCAAGAGCTGGAGGCGGTCGACCACCTTTACCTGGTCTCGCCCCCCACGGCGGAATTCGCCGACCCACGCCGCAGCCCGGCGAAACTGCGCTGGCTGGACCGGACCGGCGTGACATTGGGCGCCTTCTCGGGCGGGATCTTCCCCCTGGCCCGTGCGGGGCTGATGGAGGGGCGACCCTGCTCGGTCCATTGGTGCTATGAGGCGGCGTTCAAGGCCGACTTCCCCGGCATCGAGGCGCGCGAAGTGACGATCCTGCGCGAAGGCCGCCGCATCACCGCCAGCGGGGCCGGGGCCGTCTTCGACCTGATGCTGCGGCTGATCGAGGAACGACTGGGCCGCGACTGCATGACCGAGGTGGCCTGCTGGTTCCAGCATCCCTTCGTCCGCGACGCCGATGCCAGCCAGAAGGTCCCCGTCCCGCGGTCCGGTGGCACGACGGACAACCTTCCCGTGGCGATCCGCGAGGCGATCCGGCTTTTCGAGACCCATGTCGAGGACCCGCTGCGCATCCCCGATGTCGCCGCCGCCGTGGGCCTGTCCGGCCGCCACTTCGAGCGGACCTTCAAGCGCGAGACGGGGCAAAGCCCCTTGCGCTACTACCACCACCTGCGGCTGATGAAGGCGCGGCAGCGGGTGCTTTATTCCAACGACAGCTTGCGGGAGATTGCGGCCTCCGTCGGCTACATGACCTCCAGCCCGATGATCCGGCACTATACCGAATTCTTCGGCGTCTCGCCCCGCGACGAACGCCGCCTGACCCAGACCATGCGCCGCGCCCCGGGACGGGTGGAAGCGGCGG
>PNNE01000198.1 GCA_013824055.1 Rhodobacter sp.
GGGCGCGGGTGTCGGCGGCGATGTGGGGAGTGACGGTGACATGGGGGTGGGTCCAGTAGCGGTGGTCCTGCGGCAGGGGTTCGACCCGGAAGACGTCCAGCGTGGCGTGGCCGACTTGCCCGGCGTCGAGCGCCGCAAGCAGCGCGTCGTCGTCGATCAGGGCGCCTCGTCCGGGGTTCAGGATCACGGCACCTCTGGGCAGGAGGGCGAGAGTATCGGTGTTGAGCAGGTTCTCGGTCTGGGGCGTTTTGGGCAGCAGGGTGACCAGGATCTGCGCGGTGGACAGCGCCAGGCGCAGCCCGTGGTCGCCGTGCAACTGGCCGGGTTTCTCGGTGCGGCTCCACCCCGTGACCGGGAAATTCAGCGCGCGCAGGGCAACCGCGCAGGCGGACCCCAGGGCGCCCATCCCCAGGATCGTCACGGGGCGTTCGCGGGCCAGCGGCGGGCAGGTCGGGTCCCAGACATGGCCGGGGTTCACGATGTGTCGGTCCATCCCGAGGTGGTGGCGAAGGGTATGGCCCAGGACCCATTCCACCATCCCCTCGGTCAGGCCGGGGTCTACCATCCGGGTCAGGGGTTGGGTCAGCGTCGGGTTGCCCACGATCTTCTCGACCCCGGCCCAGAGGTTCAGGACGGCCTTGGTCCGGGTATAGGGGGTAAAGTCCTGCAGGGGCGAGGCGGGGGCATAGACGATGTAATCGACCTCGGACGGGTCGGCCTCGGCCACGATGCGGGCGTCGATGCCGGCCTCGGCGATCGCGGCGGGCAGGGTGTCGCGGTATTCGGGCCAGAGGGCGGGGGCGGCGAAAAGGATCAGGGGCATGGCGGCTTTCGGTAGGTCCGCGGTGGGCGGATTTCGCGGGTGCGGGATTTCAACAGGTTGGGCCTGCGCCTTTGGGCTTTGTCAAGGTTGTCCAGCGCGCTTGCGACGGGCGGTGCGCCGGACCTCAACGGAATTCCGGTCCGGTTTCCCTGAAAGATGTCCCTTGCTGCCCCGCCTCCGCCGCCAGCGCAAAGTCTGGCGCGACGGACAAGGCGCATCTAGCGCGGCCGGTGCACATGGGCGCTTTGCACCAGGCCAAAGCCCACCAGAAGCACCATCATCGCCGAGCCGCCGTAGCTGAGCAGCGGCAAGGGCACACCCACGACGGGGGCCATGCCCATGACCATCGACAGGTTCACCGCGATGTAGAAGAAGAAGTTCGCGACCACGCCAATGATCAGCAGCGCGGAAAAGCGGTCGCGGTTCTGCCAGGCGGCGACCAGGCAGAAGCCGATGATCAGCGCGTAAAGCACCAGAAGCGAGAAGGCGCCGACAAAGCCGAATTCCTCGGCCAGGGTGGTGAAGATGAAGTCGGTGTGCTTTTCCGGCAGGAAGTTCAGCCGCGACTGGGTGCCCTGCATGAAGCCCTTGCCACCCCACCCGCCCGAGCCGAGCGCGATCTTCGCCTGGATGATGTTGTAGCCCGCGCCCAGCGGATCGGCGCCGGGGTCGAGGAAGGTGTCGATGCGGCGGTACTGGTAGTCGTGCAGAAACTGCCAGGGCGTGCCGCGGGTCAGGAAGACCCCGGCGATGGTGCCGATGCCCAGCGAAAGGACGCCGGCGAAATACCACAGCGACACTCCAGCCACGAACATCACCGTGGCCCCGGCCAGAAGCAGCATCAGCGCAGTGCCAAGGTTCGGCTGCAGCAGGACCAGAACCGTCGGCGCCACGATCATCAGCACGGGGATCAGCACGTACAGCGGCTGCGAGACCCGCTTGGGGTCAAGCCAGTCGTAATAGGCGGCCAGCAGCATCACCAGGGTGAACTTCATCATCTCGGAGGGCTGGAGCCGGATGAACCCGAGGTCGATCCAGCGCTGCGCGCCCATGCCGACGTCGCCGAAGAATTCGACGAAGAGAAGCAGCACGAGGGCCACCAGATAGGCGAGGCCTGACATCGACCGCCAGAACCAGATCGGGATCATCGCCACGATAAACATCAGCACCATTCCGGCCCCGAAACGTTCCATCTGCGGGCGCGCCCAGAGGTCGAGGTTCCCGCCCGCGATGGAATACAGCATCAGGAACCCGACCGAGGCGACGGCGACGATCAGCACCACCAGCGGCCAGTTCAGGTACAGCACCTTGCGAAAGCCGGTGGGCGCATACTTGACGCGGTATTCCAGGAAACTCATCGCCGCCCCTTACGTTTCGGTCCGGGCCGGGGGCTGCCCGGTCACCGGATCGCGCAGGGGAAGCTCTTTCAGCATGGTCTCGATCCGACCGCGCTGGCTGGACGGATAGGCCTCCAGCGAGGGCAGCCCGTCCGACAGCGCCCGCAGGATCACGTCGCGCGCGATGGGTGCCGCTGCGGTGGACCCGCCGCCGCCATGTTCCACCACGACAGAGATGGCATAGCGCGGGGTCTCGTAAGGGGCATAGCCCACGAACAGGGCGTGGTCGCGGCGGTTCCAGGGCAGGTCCTCGTTGTCGATCACCCCGGACTCGCGTTCGGCCTTCGAGATGTTGCGCACCTGGCTGGTCCCGGTCTTGCCGGCGAAGACCTTGGTCGGATCGACGACGCGGCTGGACTTCGCGGTGCCGCGTTCGCCGTTCACCACCTCGTACATGCCCTTGCGGATGGCGGCGAGGGATTCGGACGAGATGTCCAGCGGCGGCGCGTCCGGGATCGGCAACTCCTTGTCGCGGATCATGCGGACAAGGCGCGGCGACACCGCGCGGCCACTGGCGAGCCGGGCGGTCATCACGGCCAGTTGCAGCGGCGAGCTCAGCACGTAGCCCTGGCCGATCGAGGCATTGATCGTGTCGCCGATCCTCCAGTCCTGCTGGTGGCGTTCCAGCTTCCACTGCTTGTCCGGCATGATGCCGTCGGTGATTGCCGACATCGGGAGGTCGTAGCGTTGCCCCAGACCCAGCTTGCGGCCCATTTCGGCGATCTTGTCGATGCCGACCTTCTGGGCGATGTCGTAATAATAGACGTCGCAGCTTTCCGACAGGCTGCTTTCCAGCTGCACGGTGCCATGCCCGGGGCGCTTCCAGCAGTGAAAGCGGCGACCGCCGAAGTCGATGTGCCCGGGGCAGAAGACCTTGGTGTCGACCGTGGCGACCCCGGCTTCCAGTGCTGCCAGCGCGGTGACCATCTTGAAGGTCGACCCCGGAGGATAGGCGCCCGACACGGTCTTGTTCGCCAGAGGCCGGTGGTCGTTCTCCATCAGGCTGTTGTAATCCGTGTGGCTGATCCCGCGCACGAAGAGATTCGGGTCGAACGACGGGGCCGAGACGCAGCAGACGATGTCGCCGTTGGTCACGTCCATCACCACGACGGCCGCACTTTCCTCGCCCAGGCGCACTTGGGCAAAGTTCTGCAGGTCGGCGTCGATGGTCAGGCGGATGTCGGTGCCGGGGTCGCCTTCCTGGCGCCCCAGTTCGCGCATGACGCGGCCGGCCGAGTTCACCTCGATCCGCTTGGTCCCGGCTTCGCCGCGCAGGGTGTCCTCCATCCACCTCTCGACGCCGATCTTGCCGATCTGGAACTTGGGGATCTTCAGCAGAGGGTCGGGGGCGTCCAGCTCTTCCAGGTCCCTGTCGCTGACCGGGCCGACATAGCCGACGACATGGGCAAAATCGTGATCCAGCGGATAGCGGCGGGACTGGCCGACCTCGGGCACGACGCCGGGCAGGGCCGGGGCGTTCACCGCGACCTTCGAGAAGTCGTCCCAGCTCAGCCGCTCGGCCACCGTCACCGGGACGAAGGCAGAGAGCGCGTTCACCTCCTGGACGGTCCGGGACATTTCCTCGGCGGTCATCGGGATGATGGTCGCAAGCCGGCGCAGGACGAGATCGACATCCCCCGCCGCCTCACGCGTGATGACGACGCGGTAGTTCTGTTCGTTCCCGGCGATCACCTTGCCGTTGCGGTCCTGGATCAGCCCGCGCACCGGGGGGATCAGCCGGATGTTGATCCGGTTTTCCTCGGCCAGAAGCTTGAACTGGTCGGCCTGGTCGACCTGAAGATAGCGCATCCGGACGCCCAGCACGGCGACCATCGCCGCCATCGCACCGCCCAGCATCAGGCTGCGGCGGTTCAGCGTGCGGTTGCTCTCCTCGGTATCGCGAGCCGTGCGTCTCACAGGCGTCTCCCGAAATTGTCCACTTCGCCGGTCGCGGGCTTGCGCAGGTCCAGGGCCAGGTGCGACAGGCCCACGACCACCGGGTAGACCGCGATCGACCACAGGACCTGCACGATGGCAAAGCCGAACGGGGCTTGCGGCACAAAGGTGATGCCCAGGGTCAGCCGGTAGGTCAACATCATGCCCAGCATCACGCCCGAGACAAGCAGCCATTCGACCACGAAGCTCAACTCTCGGGTCAGCGCGATGCGCCCGCGCAAGAACTCGGTCGCCAGAACCGCGATGGCGGTCCAGAGGCCGGGCGGCCGCATCAGGATCAGGTCCTCGGCCAGGATGACGACCAGGATCAGCGGCATCGGCAGGAAGTCGGGCCGTCGCACGATCCAGGCCATGATGACGCACAGCAGGATGTCGGGGCCGGGCAAGGCACCGGGCGCATTGCCCAGCGGCAGCAGGCGGATGAACAGCAAAAGCAGCGCGATCAGCACGAACAGACTGCGGAAGATCAGTTGCTCCTGGCGCCAGAAGTCACCCATCGGCGGCCTCCGACGCGGGGCCCTCGGCGGCGCCGCTGCCGGCATCCTCGACATTGCCGCCTTCGGTCCGGGCAGGTGGCGCGCCGGCTGCGGCCTCGGCGGCCCCGGCCGAGGTGTCGGGCAGCGGCGCCGACGCTGGCGGGGCGATCAGACTGCCAGGATCGGTGATCGGCTCCAGGTCGTGACTGCGCAGGACGCGCAGGAACTCCAGCCGCTGATAGTCGGCCGCCAGCACCACGCGCAGCCGCTTGTCGGTGCCAAGGGCGACCTGTCCGACCAGGAGACCCGCCGGGAAGACCTCGCCATCGCCGGACGTCACCACGCGGTCGCCGGGGCGGACCTCGTCGGTGTCCTCGATGAACTCCAGCGGCGGCAGGGGCGAGTTGTCGCCGGACAGCAGCGCCTTCTGCCCCGAAGGCTGGATGGTGACAGGGATGCGGCTGTTGCTGTCGGTGACCAGGATCACCCGGGAGGTCCGCTGGCCCACACCCGAGATGCGGCCCACCAGCCCGATCCCGTCCATCGTCGCCCAGCCGTCGCGGATGCCGTCCCGCGCCCCGACGTTCAGCAGG
>PNNE01000312.1 GCA_013824055.1 Rhodobacter sp.
GAGGTCTGCCGCCGGGCATGGGGCGGTTTGCCCGAAGCCGCCCCCCAGAAGTCGTCCCAGAAGTCCCCCCGGAAGTCCCCACGGAACTGCCCTGATCCCAAGGCCCACCTGCGCCGCCTGCTTTCACCCTTGCCGCCCTTGCCCCGCGGCTGCGGCCCAAGCGCAAATCCTGGGCGGATGGAGCGGGCCTTGGCCACGTGCCGGGCCGCGATGACCCTCGGAGCGGACCTGGACCTGGGCAAAAGTGCGCCGCCTGGGCGCCCTTCCCGGCCGTCTGCGGAAAGCTCAGGCCTCGTGGCCGGCGTCCAGGTTGATCACCGTCAGAACCATGGCGCGCAGGACCATGTGGCCGATGATCGGCAGCACCGCCCAGAACAGCAGCCACTGCGACGGCTCGACGATGCGGATCATGGTTTCGTTCAGCAGCAGGAAGGTGAAGTTGTAGACCACCATCATCCGGGTCAGGTTCGGCAGGTGCGCCCGCATTTCCTCATGCGGCCAGAAGCTGGCGGCCGTCGCGGTGCGACCGTTCAGCAGGTCCTGCAGGAAGACCCCGGCGATCACCACGTAGAACAGGCTCTGCATGCGCTGGCACCACAGCGGATCATCCGCCAGCGCCAGCACCGCCAGCGGCAGCCCGGCGAAAAGCAGCGCGAAGACCACCGCCTGGGTCGGCGAATAGCGGGTCAGCATCCGCTTCACCATACCCTCGAAGCCCATGCCGATCTTGACCGCCAGCGCCGCCAGGAAGGCCGTGGCGAAGGCCTGGCCGTGATGGTCCGGCCCCAGCAGCACCGACAGCACCGGATAGCCGATCAAGAGCACCGCGCCCGGCAGATACAGCGCCCGTGACAGGGGCGGCAGGTCCTGGAACAGGCTGAGGAAGAGGCGGACGAGATCAAGTGGCGAGCGATGCATGGCAGGACCCTTCTGTCTTGTCCCGAAGCTAGCCACGCATCAAGGCAGACCTGCGGCAGAAGACGGTCCCCAAGGGGGCATTCGCCCCGGCGCCGTCAGTCCTTTTCGGTCTCGGGCTCGATCATGTAGCGCTGCAGCGCCATGAAGTTTCCCATCAGAAACAGAAACAATGCCGCCGGCATCGCGAAGGTCTCCAGCTTGACCCAAAGCTCGGTCGGCTGGGTGCGCCAGATGATTTCATTGGCCACGGCAAGGACTGCGAACATCGCCGCCAGTCGCCGGGTCAGGATCATCCAACCCTCTGGTTTCATGGGCAAAGCTTCGCCCATCACCCATTGCAGCAGGCTTGTTCCGCGCAGAAGGCCGATCCCCAGGATCAGTGCGAAAGTGCCGTAGACGATGGTGGTCTTCATCTTGAAGAACTGCTCGTCGTTGAACCAGGCGGTCAATCCGCCGAAGAAAACCACCATGAAGGCCACGAAAATCTGCATCCGGCTGATCGTTCCCGTCAACAACCACAGCGTGAAGGTCGAGACGAGCAGAAGCGGAACCAGGATCACCGCCGCCACAATGAAGCCAGAATATTCGGTCCCGGCAAAACTGAAGGTGTCGTCCTTGATCCGCATGTAGATCAGGAAGAACAGAATCGTCGGCCCCAGTTCCAGGACCTGCTTCAGTATCGGGTTGATCTTCCGTTCGGCCATTGTCCCGCCCATTCCATGCTCACTGCGCCAACGGCGATCAGCGCCATCAGACCTGCCCTGACGGGCCCCACCTTCTCGCCCGGAACCAGCCAGCCGATCAAGGCGGCAAATACGGTTCAGATCTCGCGCCGGACCGCCGCCCCGCCGACCTTGTCCGGCCTGGTGGCCGGCATGATCGAGCCGAAGCCGAGATAGGCGACGAAGCCGCCCAGCGCACCCCGCTTCAGCAACGGCAGGATCCCGGTGGCGGGAATCTGCCGTCCGAAAGGAAGCGCCACGCGCCGTCCAGCCGCATCCCGGGCCGCCGCAGTTCGGGCCGCCGCAGTTCGGGCCGTCGTATCCCGGGCCTGGGACGCCCTGGCCCGGATCACCCCTCGAGGCCGACAAGGGCGCGGGCGAATTCCTCCGGGTCGAAGGGGGCAAGGTCGTCGATCTGCTCGCCCACGCCGATGGCATGGATCGGCAACCCGAACCTGTCGGCCAGTGCCACCAGCACGCCACCCTTGGCCGTGCCGTCCAGCTTGGTCATCACCAGGCCCGAGACATCCGCGATCTTGCGGAAGATATCGACCTGCGCCACGGCGTTCTGGCCTGTCGTGGCATCCAGCACCAGCAGGGTATTGTGCGGCGCCGAGGGGTCGACCTTGCGAATGACGCGGACGATCTTCGCAAGCTCCTCCATCAGGTCCTGCCGGTTCTGCAAGCGCCCCGCCGTGTCGATCATCAGAAGGTCCGCGCCATCCGCCCGCGCTTTGGTCAGCGCCTCGAAGGCCAGGCTCGCCGGGTCCGAGCCTTCGGGAGCCGTCAGCACCGGCACTCCGGCCCGCTGGCCCCAGATCTGCAACTGTTCGACCGCCGCAGCCCGGAAGGTATCGCCCGCCGCGATCACCACCGTCTTGCCCGCCGCCTTGAACTGGCTGGCCAGCTTGCCGATCGTCGTGGTCTTGCCCGACCCGTTCACGCCCACGACCAGCACGACCTGAGGCTTCTGCGGGTACAAGGGCATCGGCCGGGCCACGGGTTCCATGATCCGTGTGACCTCTGCCGCAAGGGCCGCCCGCAGCTCGCGGGTCGAGATCTTGCGACCAAAGCGCCCCTCGGCGATGTTCGCCGTCACCCTGACCGCGGTGTCGACGCCCATGTCGGCCTGGATCAGCAACTCCTCCAGGCTTTCCAGCATGGCATCGTCCAGCACGCGCCGGGGCTCCTCGACCGGAGTCCGACCGAAAAGCCGCCCCAGCAGGCCCGGCGTTGCAGGCTCGGGCTGGGGGTCGGGGTCTTGGGTGGCGGAGAGTCGAGTGGCAGAGACTTGGGTCGCAGTGCGCCGGTCGGTCGGTGCGGGGTCCTCGGGCAAGTCGGGCTCGGGCAAGTCCGGCTCGGGCAAGTCCGGCTGGGGCAGTTCGGGCAGGTCAGGCTCGGGCAGTTCGGGCAGGGCAGGCTCGGGCAGTTCGCGCACCGGGTCGGGCAGTTCCCGCAGCGGGTCCTTCGGACCTTCGGCCCCTTCGGCCACCAACGCATCCAGCCCCTCGCCGATCTTGTCCGAAGACCGGAACATCCGCTCCTTGAGCTTCTTGAAGAACGACATGGGCTGCACCCTTGGGCTGTTTGCTTTCACCTAGTCCCTTTGGCGGGCCATTGGAAGGCCGTGACACCCAAGGGCAGGCTCTTCGTTCGACTTCGTCCGCCGGGGGCGCGGGGTCGACCGGGCACGACAGCCCGCTGGCCCGGCGCTGGCCCGGCGCTGGCACTTGGCCAGCCCTGACGCCAGCGACATCATTGCAGTTGCACCCGCCGGCGTTTCGCCCATCTTGTCCGGCATCTGCCACCCCTGCCCTGCCCGCTCCAAGGACCGGACCACCCGATGCAAGCCCGTCCCCTGCCGCTTTCGGCCTTTGCTCTGGCAACCCTCCTGCCGCTGCCGCTTGTGGCCCTTGGCGTGGCGCAGGGCGGGGTCTGGCTCTGGCTGGCCTTCCTTTACATGGGGGTCCTGACGCTGCTGCTGGACCAGCTCGTCCCCCTGACCTCTGGCACCGCCGAGGATGCCGAGTTTCCCGCGGCCGACCGTCTTCTGACCCTGGTGGCCATTGCGGCGCTTGGTCTTCTGCCGCTTGCCACCTGGGCCATCGCCGGGGACAGCGGTCTTGATGCGGGCGAGAAGGTGCTTCTCTTCTTCGCCACCGGATTCTGGCTGGGCCAGGTTGCCCACCCCGCCGCGCATGAGCTGATCCACCGGTCCGGGCGCGGCCCGTTCCGCCTGGGAGCCGCCTACTACGCAGCGATCCTTTTCGGTCAGCACGCCAGCGCGCACCGGCTGGTCCACCACCGTGCCGTCGCGACCCGCGACGATCCCAACACCGCGCGCGAGGGGGAAAGCTTCTACCGTTTCGCCCGCCGAGCCTGGATCGGCAGCTTTCGCGCCGGCGCCCGGGCCGAGACCGCGCTGCGGGCCGCCGCTTCCAGACTTGACACATCCGGCCTTCACACTTCCAGAGTCCACCCCTACGCGCTGTATCTGACCGGCAGCGCCGCGGGCCTGGTGCTGGCAACCCTGGTTGCCGGCCTTCCGGGGCTTCTTGCCTGGACCGGCCTTGCCCTGCACGCGCAAAGCCAGATCCTGCTCTCGGATTACGTCCAGCACTACGGCCTGACCCGCAGCCGGCGGCCGGGCGGCAAGCTGGAACCCGTGGGCCTGGCCCACAGCTGGAACACGGCGCACTGGTTCACCTCGGCCCTGATGCTGAACGCGCCGCGCCATTCCGACCATCACGTCCACCCATCGCGCCCCTTCCCGGCGCTGCGCCTGCCCGACGACGCCCCACGCCTGCCCTGGCCCCTGCCAGTTGCCTGCATGCTGGCCCTGGTCCCGCGCCTCTGGCGTCGCGCGATGGCCCCGCAGCTTGCCCGGCTGCGGAAATCCCCGCCCCGCGCGCCCTGTGCGGACACGGCGGCTTGACTGGTCATCGCCGCCGCTCTCTGGCACTCTCGCCCCGATTTCGAACGGAGCCCCGGATGCGTAGCCTTGTCCTGTCGCTGATCCTGTCCTCGACCCCGGCCCTTGCCGAGACCCCGCTCAACGCCGAGCAGTTCGACGCCGCCACCCGGGGCGACACCATCACCTACGACTACGGCGGCGGCCTGTTCGGCACCGAGGAATACCTGGACGACCGCCGCGTCCGCTGGGCCTTCGAGGGCGACCTGTGCATCTACGGCGTCTGGTACCAGAAGGGTGACGAGATCTGCTTCGAATACGAGAACTCCCCCGTCGCGGCCTGCTGGCTGTACTTCCTGGAGGATGGCAAGATCCGTGGCCGCTACATGGGCGAAGGCGGCGGGTGGGAGATTCTGGAATCCTCCCGCGATGGCGGCCCGCTTCCCTGCGCCGGGCCGGACGTGGGCGTCTGATGCGCGCAGCGCTGCCTGCCCGGCCCGCTGGTCGCGTCTCGGCCTGCCGGCATGTCCGTCGTGACGGCGCATGGCTGCGGGCAGGCGCGACCGACCCGGCTGTGCGCCATGCCGGGCCGCCGGGCATCCGGGACACCGCCCGCAGGTCCGACCCGCCCAACTGCCACGCCCCTGCCGCAGGAGCCTGACCGATGCGCCACCTTGCCCTCGCCCTT
>PNNE01000275.1 GCA_013824055.1 Rhodobacter sp.
AAATGGCGGACCCGGGTCATTGTGTCAACTTCAGTGGCGAGACAAGGACGGCGATCTGCTCGAAGGCCGAGTTCAACTCGGCACCGTTGAACGCCCGGTAATAGTAGCCCGTACCGGGCGAGGCGCAGTTTCTGATCGGATCCTCGATGACGCTGTCACCGAGAATGATGCCGAAGACCTCGAAGCCTGCATTCTTTGCGGCGGTGCAATTCGTGTTCAGAAGCGCGTCCATGTAGGCGTCATTGACCAGGTAGGGATCGACGAACTCGTTCCGGACCGTGGTGTAGTTGCTGGTCCCCTGAACGCCCGAGCGCATGTAAAGCTGCTGCACAACCCAGTCGAGCCGAACAAAGCGCCAGACTTCCGACCAGTCAAGCTGGCGGGCTGTGCCGCTGCCGGTCCAGGTCGGTGTTGCCTGCCAGGCACGCGGATCGCAGGCGCCAGTGACGGCGGTGCCGCCCGAGCTTTGGCCTTCGGGATCGGACGCCCGGTTGCGCGGCGCAAGGGAGTTCGCCTTGAGATGCGGAATGAAATACTCGCGGTTCGACGTCATCGGCCAGCCAGAGCAGGTGTTGGTCGTCGTCGGCATGAAGGGCCGGGTTCCGCCGGTCAGGGCAGAACCGCCGCTGGTGTAGCGGATGGCGAAGTTGCCGTCGGCTCCGCGCCAGATCGGCGAAAGCCCAGTCTTGTAGACATCGGGAATATGGTCGCTGGCGACATGGTCCCCGTCGGTCATGAGGACGATGATCTTGCGGGTTTCAGGGTCGTTGTTGTCGGTGGGTCGCCCGGCCATCGCTGCCTCGCCGCTGCGCAGCGCCGAATAGATCGGGCGGGCGGTTTCGTCCATCAGAAGCGTGCCCCAGCGCATCCCGACCGCGATCGAGGTCCGGCCGCGCGGCTGCAGCAGGGCGATCTGGTTTGTGACGGTCGATGCCACCGTGGTCGGCATCAGGACCATGTTTCCGGTCGTCTCGTTCGTGCTGGTGCTGAGGTTGTCGCCGTGGTTGCAGATCACGTCGTTCCCAGCCATGTTCGGCACCGATCCGGTTGTGCCCGTGCCGGTGTTCAAGGGACTGCGGAAGCTGAGAACGACGCGTCCGCCCGAAGATGATGTCGTGACAGTCGGGTTCGGCGGGCTGTTGGGTCGATAGGTATCTGCCACCGCTGCCATCGGAAAGGGCGTGGTCCGCGACATTCCGGTCTGGTTCCAGGAGCTGACGGGGAATTCGAAGCAGTTGATGTTCGGGACGCCCGTGCCCGCCGCCGGAACCGGCGCTACAGCCCAGTTCGCAAGGTGGCTGAACGCGAACTGATCGCGCAGGTTCCTGGGAATGTTCACGTTCGACGCATAGGGCACCATCCCGATCGAGATCAGGTTGTTCGGGTCCTTCGGGATCGTGTAGTTGCCGCTGGCATCACGGTTGAATTTCAGGATGTTGACGAAGTTGCGGGCTGCGGTGCGCAGGGCGGCGATCTTCGTCGTCGTGCCCGAGGGTTCGGACATCGAACCTGTCACGTCCAGCACCAGGATGACCTCGATCTTCGACACGCCCTGCTGCGCGCCCGAGGCGACCGGGCCCTCGAAATAGGGGATGTCCAGCAGGTGCATGAAGTGGTTGTAGGACCGGACCCGCGCGGTTCCGACAATGGTGCGCGAGCTGCTGGTCGCCTCGCCCTGAAGTGTCGGGGCCGAGTAGTCCACGGTCAGCTCGTCACCCAGGCCCGCGACGTCGAACCAGTTCTGCGCCACCGACACAGGCGTCTGGTTTGGCGGCAGGACGAGGTTTGCTGCCGCAAGCATCGCGCGGTCCATCGTTTCCTGCAGGGTGACGCGGCGCCATTCGTAGCGCATCACGTCCACGGCTATGCCGCCGAACATGATCATCAGGACGAACAGCATGACGACGAAAATGGTGACACCGCCGTCTTCCTCGGATCGGAAATCCGAGAACTTGCGGACGACGCGTGCGGAAACCGGTCGTTTGGCAGGTTTGATCAACATGTCACTATCCATTGCAGCAGCGCCCCAGCCGTAATTGCCGAGCATCGACATGGGATTTAGGCACAGGATCAGGCAGAAGTATGGCATTTCCTGCTGATGCCCGCGTGTGCTGCCACAATCTGGAAACAATCTGCGGGAATCCGATGGGTTTTACGGCAAAGGCGAAAAAACCTCTGCGCCTTAAGACTTCGTCAAGAAAGCTGACGCGACAATGATTCGCTGTTTGGCCGCCTTTGCAAGGGGCCGCTGGCCTGGTTTTGGGGCCGTGCTTTCGGGGTTCCCAAGGGACAGGTCCGACTGTACGGTCCGCGCCGGCGCCAGGCCCACGGCGCCGCCTGTTCAGGGAGGGACAGAATGGCCGTTTCGGGAGAGCCGAGCTTCCGCGAATCCGTTGATCTGATGTTCAATCGTGCCGCGAAACTGATGGACCTCAGCCCAGGTCTGGAACAGAAGATCCGGGTCTGCAATTCGACCTACACGGTCCGCTTCGGGGTCCGCCTGCGCGGCAAGATCGAGACCTTCACCGGCTATCGCAGTGTCCATTCCGAACATATGGAACCCGTCAAGGGCGGCATCCGCTATGCGCTGTCGGTCAACCAGGACGAGGTCGAGGCGCTGGCCGCCCTCATGACCTACAAATGCGCGCTGGTGGAGACACCGTTCGGCGGCTCGAAGGGCGGATTGTGCATCGATCCGCGCCAGTGGGACGAGCACGAGCTGGAACAGATCACCCGCCGTTTCGCCTATGAGCTGATCAAGCGCGACCTGATCCATCCCGCCCAGAACGTCCCCGCCCCCGACATGGGCACCGGCGAGCGCGAGATGGCCTGGATCGCCGACCAGTACGCGCGGATGAACACGACCGACATCAACGCCAAGGCCTGCGTGACCGGCAAGCCGCCGCATGCGGGGGGCATCCAGGGCCGGGTCGAGGCGACGGGCCGCGGGGTGCAATACGCGCTGCGCGAGTTCTTCCGGCACCCCGAGGACATCGGCCGGGCGGGGCTGACCGGGGGCCTCGACGGCAAGCGGGTGATCGTGCAGGGCCTGGGCAACGTGGGCTACCACGCGGCCAAGTTCCTGAGCGAGGAGGACGGCTGCAAGGTCATCGCGGTGATCGAGCGCGACGGGGCGCTGCTGGACCCGAAGGGCCTGGACATCGAGGATGTCCGGCAGTGGATGAACCGGAACGGCGGGCTGCTGGCCGGCTATCCGAACGCGACGCATGTGGCAAATGGCGCGGCGGTCCTGGAAGAACCCTGCGACCTGCTGATCCCGGCGGCGCTGGAAGGTGTCATCAACCTGTCGAACGCGGACCGGATCAGGGCGCCGCTGATCATCGAGGCGGCCAACGGTCCGATCACCTTTGGCGCCGACGAGATCCTGCGCCGCAAGGGCTGCGTGATCATCCCGGACATGTATGCCAACGCCGGCGGCGTGACGGTTTCCTATTTCGAATGGGTGAAGAACCTGTCCCACATCCGCTTTGGCCGGATGCAGCGCCGGGCCGAAGAGGCGCGGTCGCGGCTGCTGGTCGAGGAGCTGGAGCGGCTGTCCCTGGACAAGGGCCTGGGCTGGTCGCTGGCCGACGACTTCAAGGAGCGTTTCCTGACCGGCTCGGACGAGCTGGCGCTGGTGCGGTCCGGCCTGGATGACACGATGCGCACCGCCTACCAGGCGATGCGCGCGGTCTGGCACAGCCGCCAGGACGTCGAGGACCTGCGGGTGGCGGCCTATATCGTGTCGATCGACCGGGTGGCCAAGACCTATCGGTCGAAGGGGCTGTAGCTCGACCAGGCCGGCGGGACGGTCGCGACGCCGCGGCACCCTGCCCGGGTGTGCGGGCGCGCTGCTGGCCCGATTCGGACCGAGACAGGCCGGGTCTGCACGCCGACAGGCGCGCGGCGGCCGGCATGGCGCCCGTAGAACAGTCACATCGGAGTTCTGAAGCAACCACAGGTTGCTTTCTGCCAGGTTCATTCGCGGTTTGCATTGGATTTGCCGCAAGGCAGGCCCGGTCACAACGCCTGTTTAACTTGGGTTAATGTTGCTTCTGATAATCACGGCCTTGGTTGTGTTGGGTTTTCCAACGACGTGATCATTGATCGGGGTGGGCGCCATGACGGTTCATGCGGGCGGCTTTGTCAGGAAGTTCAAGGCATTCTTGCGGCGCGAGGACGGAAGTTCGACAATCGAATTCGTGCTGTGGCTGCCCATTGTCCTGGCGGTCCTGCTGCTGATCGTCGACGCGAGCATGCTGTTCATGAGCCGCACCCACGCGATCCGCGTCCTGCAGGACACCAACCGGCTTTATTCGGTGGGACAGTTCACCGGCACTCCTGCCGAAAGGATCGAAAAGGCGCAGACCTATGCGCTGAACCGGCTGCAGGGGCTGTCGCCCAGTGCGACGATCACCACGACCGAAACGAACCGCGTGGTCCGGACCCGGGCCACGATGGAGACCGCCGAGATCGCCCAGATCGGGTTTCTCGGGCTGATGATCGACACGACGATGGTGGTTGCCGCCGAACATAGAGTGGAGTTCTGACATGCCTCGCCTTTCCGCAGCCAGATCCTTTGTCACCTCGGAAGACGGGGGAATGACGGGTGGTGGTCTGATCTTCATGATCGTGTTCCTGGCGGTTGGCGGTCTGGCGGTCGACGTGTCGAACGCCATCAGTCAGCGCACCCATTTGCAACTGACCGCCGATGCCACGGCCCATTCCGCGCTGTATCTGCGCAACAACACGCTGAACGCCACCCCGGAAGACGCCAAGACCGCGGCTCTGGCCCTGGCCCAGACCAACATGCCGCCGGGCGTCTTCGGCGAGGTGATGACGACCCAGGACATCGAGTTCGGGGTCTGGAACCGCGCCACCCGCACTTTCACCCCGGACGAGACGTCGCGCACGGCGGTCCGGGTCTGGACCCAACGGGAGGCGGCCAGAGAGAACGAGGTCACGACCTACCTGCTGAAGTTCGCGGGCTTCGACGCCTTCGATGTCCGCACCGCATCGGTTTTCGAGACCTTCGTGCCGGACTGCCTGCGCGAAGGCTTCGTTGCGGAAGAGATGGTCGATATCCAGAGCAACAACAGCTATTTCGACGGCTTCTGCATCCACTCGAACGACATCGTGTCGATCAACAGCAACAACTTTTTCGAAGAGGGCACAGTGGTTTCGATGCCGGATTCGATGCGGCTGGACATGCCCGCGTCGGGCGC
>PNNE01000372.1 GCA_013824055.1 Rhodobacter sp.
CCACGCCCATCGCATTGGTCATGAGCTGGCTCATGTCGTCGAAGAACTTGTTGCGGGTCTGCATTGGGGCCTCCTGCGTATCTGCTCTATATGGCGCTACCCCACTCGCAGGGCAAGGTGCGCGGGGCGGCGCGCGGTTGACATCCGCATCCCCGGTCGCGACAAGCGGTCCCAGATCCACACCGTTCAAGCTGCACAGGGCCCGCATGATCCCCTTCCCCGACATCTCGCCCAACCTGTTCGAAGTCGAGCTCTTCGGCTTCACTCTGGCCCTGCGCTGGTATGCGCTGGCCTATATCGCGGGGTTTCTGTTCGGCTGGTGGATCGTGCTGCGGGCGGTGCGCAGCCCCCGGCTGTGGTCCGGCGCGGCACCGATGACCCCCGACCAGGTGGAACGCCTGCTGACCTGGATCATCGTCGGCGTCATCCTTGGCGCGCGGCTGGGTTATGCCCTGATCTACGACCTGCCCAGCTACCTGGCCGATCCCCTGCAGATCGTCCGGCTCTGGGAGGGCGGAATGGCCTTCCACGGCGGTTTCCTGGGCGTCGTCGTGGCCGCGCTGTGGTTCTGTCGGCGCGAGAAGATCCCGATGCTGTCGATGGGCGACCTTCTGGCGCTGGCCACTCCGGTCGGGTTGATGCTGGGTCGCCTTGCGAACTTCATCAACGCCGAGCTTTGGGGGCGCCCGACCACGCTGCCCTGGGGCGTGATCTTCCCCGGCCAGGCCGCGCAGACCTGCGAGGGCGTCGTGGGTCTCTGCGCCCGCCACCCGAGCCAGCTGTATCAGGCGGGGCTGGAGGGGCTGCTGCTGGCGCTGGTCCTGCTCTGGCTGGCCTTCCGCACGGGGGCGTTGCGGCGACCCGGTCTGGTGATGGGCGTCTTCCTTGCCGGCTATGGCCTGGCCCGCTTTGTGGTCGAGTTCTTCCGCCAGCCCGACGCGCAGTTCGTCAGCGCGGGCAATCCCATCGGCTGGGCGGTCCAGTTCGGCCAGATCGGTCTGACCATGGGCCAGCTTCTGTCGCTGCCGATGATTGCGCTTGGCCTTTGGTTCGTCCTGCGCGCAAGGGCGCAGTAGGGGCAGGCATGACCCCTCTCGCCCGCCTTCTGGCCGAGCGCATCCGCGAGACCGGGCCGATCACCGTCGCCGACTACATGGCCGAGTGTCTGCTGCATCCGGTCCACGGCTACTACACGACGCGCGATCCCTTCGGCACGAAGGGCGACTTCACCACCGCCCCCGAGATCAGCCAGATGTTCGGCGAACTTCTTGGCCTGGCCCTGGCGCAAGCCTGGCTGGACCGGGGCGCCCCCAGCCGCTTCACCCTGGCCGAGCTTGGCCCGGGCCGCGGCACGCTGATGGCCGACATCCTGCGCGCGACCAGGGGGGTGCCGGGCTTCCACGCCGCCGCGCAACTGGTGCTGGTCGAGGCCTCGCCCGTGCTGCGCAAGGTGCAGTCCGCAACCCTGTCCGGACATGCCCCGGCCTGGACCGACCGGATCGAAAGCCTGCCGGACGCCCCGCTGTTCCTGATTGCGAACGAGTTCCTGGATGCCCTGCCGATCCGGCAGTTCCTTCACGGGCCGCAGGGCTGGCAGGAACGCCTGATCGGGGTGCGCGACGCGGCCCTGACCTTCGGCCTTTCCGACCCGCTTTTGCAGGTGCCCGACACCCCGGCATTCCGCAATGCTGCCGACGGCACCCTGGTCGAGGACAACCTTGCCGCCCGCCTGGCCGTGGCCGAGGTCTCGACCCGGATCGCCCGGCACGGCGGGGTTGGCTACTGGATCGACTACGGCGGCTGGCGGTCGCAGGGGGACACGCTGCAAGCGCTGCGCCAGCACGCGCCCGACGACCCGCTGGCCCATCCGGGTCAGGCCGACCTGACCGCCCACGTCGATTTCGAGCCGCTGGCCGCGCTGGCCCAGGCCTTCGCCTATGACAGCCAGGGCGCGGTCCTGACCCGGCTTGGCATCGAGGCCAGGGCCGAGCGTCTTGCCCAGAACCTGACCGGCGCGGCACTGGAAAGCCACCGGGCGGCGCATCGGCGCTTGACCCATCCCGAAGAAATGGGTTCGTTGTTCAAGGTGCTGGCCGTCACCTCGGCCGGCGCCCCGCCACCGCCGGGATTCGCCTGATGCACTCCACGCTGGAACTCATCACCTCGGACGCGCTTGAGGTCCGCCACGGCTTCTTCACCCGCAAGGGCGGGGCGTCCTCGGGCGTCTTCTCCGGGCTGAACTGCGGCACCGGGTCCTCGGACCAGACCGAGATCGTCGCGATCAACCGCGCCCGCGTCGCCGAGGCGATGGGCGTGGGACCCGAGGCGCTGGTGACGGTCCACCAGGTCCATTCGGCCAGGGCGATTCCCGTCACCGGCCCGCTGTCGATCCGGCCCGAGGCGGATGCGCTGGTCACCGACCGGCCCGGTGTGCTGCTGGCGGTCCTGACTGCGGACTGCCAGCCGGTCCTTTTCGCCGATCCCGACGCCAGGGTCGTCGGCGCCGCCCATGCCGGCTGGCGCGGGTCGGTGGACGGGGTGCTGGAAGCCACGATCGACGCGATGGAGGCTCTGGGCGCCCGGCGGTCGAACATCACTGCGGCGATCGGCCCGACAATCAGCCAGGCCGCCTATGAGGTCGGCCCCGAGTTCTTCGACCGTTTCCGCGCCGAGGATGAGGACAGCACCCGCTTCTTTGCCAACGGTGCAGGCGACCGGATGCTTTTCGACCTGCCCGGCTATGGCCTCTACCGCCTTCGCAACGCAGGGGTGAAAGAGGCGCTCTGGACCGGACATTGCACCTACCGCGATCCAGCCCGGTTTTATTCCTTTCGGAGAACAACGCACGCCAAAGAGGCGGATTATGGTCGCCTCATCTCGGTAATAAGGCTTTGATTTATCAGAACAGGGCGTGAAAATGCTCTGATTGCAGCATCTTTCTTCCCCAACCTTGCCGCAATCGCCCGTCAAGGATACCCCACCAGGTTGTATTGCGACGAGGGGATCCGATGATCATCCAGATGAAGACCAAGCGCCGCTGGATCCTGTCGATCCTTGAAACCGTCGGCGACGGGGAAGATGCCCGCATCGTCGCCCGCGCTTCGGCACGCCAGACTTCGGAACGCACGGCGATGGTATCCGGTCAGAAGGGCTTTGCCATGCGGCTCAAGACCGCGACCCGCCAGGTCTCGGACGCCTCGCGCTAAGCCACGACCCGCTCAAGCGTTCTTCGCCAGCCGCGCTTCGAGCACATTGAACGGCAGACCGGGCTCGTCCTTCGCACAGCGGATCACCAGGCTGGTCTTCACGTTTGCGACGTGATCGGCCTTCAGCAGTTCCTCGGTCAGGAAGCTTTGAAAGGTCGACAGATCGGGCGAGACGCATTTCAGGATGAAGTCGATCTCGCCGTTCAGCATGTGACATTCGCGCACCAGCGGCCAGGCCCGGCAACGCGCCTCGAAGGTGGCAAGATCGGCCTCGGCCTGACTGTTCAGGCGCACCATCGCAAAGACCTGAACCTCGAACCCCAGTTCCCGTGCGTTGATGTCGGCGTGGTAGCCGCGGATGAAGCCCTGTTCTTCCAGCCCGCGCACCCGGCGCAGGCAGGGCGGCGCCGAGATGCCCACGCGGCTGGCCAGCTCGACGTTGGTCATGCGCCCGTCAGCCTGCAATTCGGCCAGGATCTGACGGTCGATGGGATCAAGCTTGTGCGCGGCCATGGTGCCTCCGTTCTGCGGCCCTACTTAAGCACGGGGCGGTCCATGCGCAATAATGTTTCAACCGAACGCAAGAAAACGATGCCAGACGCCTGGCGCATGCCCGCCATGCAGGGGCTTTCCCGCCCGCCTGCGCATGGCTATATCGGGGGCCGACAGATGGGGGACAGCATGGGCGAGACGCGGCATACACGGGTTCTGATCATCGGCTCTGGCCCGGCGGGATATACGGCAGCGGTCTATTCGGCGCGCGCGATGCTGGAGCCCCTGCTGATCCAGGGGTTGCAGCCCGGCGGGCAGCTGACGGTCACGACCGAGGTCGAGAACTGGCCGGGCGACCACACGGTCCAGGGCCCGGACCTGATGGTGCGGATGGAGGAACACGCCAGGGCGATGGGGGCCGAGGTGATCTCGGACTATATCACCGCGCTGGACCTGTCGCAGCGCCCCTTCACGGCGTCGGCGGACAGCGGGATGACCTATACAGCGGACGCGGTGATCCTGGCGACGGGGGCGCAGGCCAAGTGGCTGGGGTTACCGTCTGAAAAGAAGTTCAAGGGTTTTGGCGTGTCGGCCTGCGCGACCTGCGACGGGTTCTTCTACCGCGGGAAAGAGGTTGTGGTCATCGGGGGCGGGAACACGGCGGTCGAAGAGGCGCTGTTCCTGACCAACTTCGCGTCGAAGGTGACGCTGATCCACCGGCGCGACAGCCTGCGGGCCGAGAGGATCCTGCAGGACAGGCTGTTCAAGCACCCGAAGATCGCCGTCGTCTGGGACAGCGAGGTGACCGAGATCGCCGGGACCGAGGCTCCGCTGGGGGTAACGGCAGTGAAGACGCGCAACCTGAAGACCGGGGTCGAGGGAGAGATTCCCTGCGCCGGGTTCTTCGTGGCGATCGGGCATGCCCCGGCGTCAGAGCTGGTGAAGGACCAGCTGCCGTTGCATTCGGGGGGCTATGTGGTGGTGGAACCCGGCAGCACCCGGACGGCGATTCCCGGGGTCTTCGCGGCGGGGGACCTGACGGACCACATCTACCGGCAGGCCGTGACCAGCGCCGGGATGGGCTGCATGGCGGCGCTGGACGCCGAGAAGTTCCTGGCGGGCCACTGACGACTGTCCACGGTGGACAGATTTGCCGACCCTTTGGTTTCAAGGGGTTGGGTGCGGGCGTTAAGGGTTGGTTATCAGTCGCCGAACACCCGCCCCGGACTTGATCCGGGGCCTCTTGGGATGCGAGAGGCCCCGGATCAAGTCCGGGGCGGGTATCCCCTAACGCAGCCGCAATCCGTCCTTGTCGAACAGCATCGCGTCCCTCGCGTCGAAGCTGAGCCCGACCTTCGCGCCGGGCTCCAGGCTGACCTGGTCATGGCGCTCGACGATCAGCTTTTCCCCCGACGGCGCGGTGAGATGGACGTAGGAGACGCCGCCC
>PNNE01000102.1 GCA_013824055.1 Rhodobacter sp.
CCGGGGCCGCCGCCGAGGGTGACGTCTCCCCTCGCGGTCATGTCGGGGGTGTCGCAGGCGAGGAGGAGGTCGATCTGCAAGGCGATGGCGGGCTCAAGGGCGGTGGCGGCGGGCAGCACGCCGCGGAGATTGTATTCCTCTTGCACCGACCAGACGAGGTGGAGGGTGGGGCCGGGTTTGCCCTGACGCGCTTCGGCCAGTTTCAGCAGGACGGCGCAGCCCGCGCGGTCGTCGATCGAGGTGCCGGCGATGCGGCCGTTCGCCAGGTGAAGGGCGCGGGGGAGGTAGGTGACGGGGGTGCCGATGCGGACGCCGGCGGCCTCGGCTTCGGCTTTGCTGGTGAAGCCGGCGTCGACGTAGAGGTCGGCGTAGGGGAGGACCTTGTATTTCTCCTCGGGGCTGGTGGCGTGGTGGCTCTTGTTGGCGATCACGGCGGGAAGGTCGCCCTGGTCGGTGCAGATCAGGACCGCCTGGGCGGGCAGGGCGCGTTCCGGGACGCCGCCGAGGCGTTCGAGGCGGATGAGGCCGGTGGGGTCCACCTTGCGGACGATGAAGCCGAGCTGGTCCATGTGGGTGAAGACCAGCACCGGCGGCAAGGCGGGGTCGCCGGGAAGGGTGCAGGTCAGGTTGCCGAGGCGGTCGGAACGGTGGGTGAGGCCAAGGCTGTCAAGCTGCGCGGCGATGGCGGCGGCGACGCGGGTCTCATGCCCGGCAAGGCCGGGGATCAGCATCAGTCGGGTGGTCAGGTCGGTGATCGAGGGCAGCGTCATTTCCCGCCCCGTGCCGCGCGGGCGCGGGCCATGAAATCGGCGGCGCGGTCGGGGTCGACGGCGGCCCAGGTGTCTCCGCCGTGTTTCAGGGCGGACCCCACGATGCAGCCATCGGCCACGGCGAGGACATCGGCGACGGTGGCGTGCCTGACGCCGGTATTGGCCAGGACGGGGGTGGTGGGCAACACGCGCTTGACGGCTTCGAGGTCCTCCATCCGCGCGGCTTCGCCGGTGATCGCGCCCGAGACGAGGACAGCGTCGGGGATCGAGGAGAAGACGGCGGAGCGCGCGCGGTCGGGCAAGGGGCGGCGGTCAAGGCTGTCGGCGAACTCGGCCGAGACGTTGTAGAGGCGCGCGACGCCTCCGGCGCCAAGGCGCTGGGCATAGCGGACGGCGGCGCCTGCGTCGGGGGCCCAGATGCCCATGTCCGAGGCATAGGTGCCGGTGAAGATCTCGCGCACGAAGGCGGCGCCGGTGGCGGCGGCGACGGCGAAGCTGGACATCGGGTCCCACAACACGTTGACGCCGAAGGGCACGGTGATCTCGTCCCGCAGGCGACCGATGACATAGGCCATCGTGGTGGAGGTGGCGGTATCGACGCGCAGCTCGTAGGGGCGGTCGTTCTCGTTGCCGAACATCACCGCGTCGAAGCCGGCGGCCTGTAGCGCATGCAGATCGGCGCGGGCGGAGGCAAGGATGCCCTCGACCCCGGCCTGGGCATCATGCAGCGGCGCGCCGGGCGAGGCCCCGAGATGCACCATGGCGATGACGGGTTTGCGGTCCCCGAAGACAGCTTGAAAGCGCGACATGTGATCCCCCTGCGCAGGTCAGGCTAGCGCGAAAGAAGTTGGACGGGAAGATGGATCATACTAGCATGTCAGCGTCATGGAGGATGCGCATGCTGGCCACAAGACACTGGGATCGGCTGGGAAACGGGGGGCTGACCTTCACCGAACTGGGCTTTGGCGCGGCGCCTTTGGGCAACCTGTTCCGGGCGCTGACCGACGCCGAGGCGCATGCGGTGCTGGAGGCGGCCTGGGCGGGCGGCGTGCGCTATTTCGACACCGCGCCGCTTTACGGGCTTGGGCTGTCGGAGACGCGGTTGAACCGGCTTTTGCGGGACAAGCCGAGGGATGAGTATGTGCTGTCCAGCAAGGTCGGGCGGCTTTTGCAGGCGGTGCCGCCGGGCCAGGGCGACGGGGCGGGCAAGTGGGTCGACGTGCCCTCGCGCAAGGAAATCTACGACTACAGCTATGACGGCACGATGCGCAGCCTGGAGTTTTCGCTGGAACGGCTGGGGGTGGACCGGATCGACGTGCTTTATGCCCATGATCTGGACATCTTCAATCACGGCACGCAGGACGCCCTTCTGGCGCGGCTGGACGACTTCATGGCGGGCGGCTACCGGGCACTTGTTGCGTTGCGCGATCAGGGGGTGATCCGCGCCTTTGGCGGCGGGATCAACGAATGGCAGCCCTGCCAGTGGCTGCTGGAGCGGGGCGACTTCGACATCTTTCTGCTGGCGGGCCGCTATACCCTGCTGGAGCAGGAGGCGGTGGAGAGCTTTCTGCCCCTGTGCCAGCAACGCGGCGTCGGGATCGTGGTGGGCGGGCCGTACAATTCGGGGATTCTGGCGACCGGGCCACGGCCGGGCGCGCATTGGAATTACGCACCGGCGCCGGACTGGGTGCTGACCAGGGCCGCGCGGTTGCAGGAGCTGTGCAAGGCGCACGGGGTGCGGCTGGTCGATGCGGCCTTCCAGTTCCCGCTGCGGCATCCGTCGGTGGTCTCGGTGATCCCCGGCGGGCAGGGGCTGGCAGAGATGGCGTCGAACCTGGCGGCGGCCAAGGCGACGATTCCTGAGGCGCTGTGGAAAGACCTGCGGGCCGAGGGGCTTCTGAGGCTGGACGCGCCGAGCTGAGGGACCTCCTCGTGCGCCTTCGGCTTCTCGTCGGTGGACTGCCCCAGCGAGGAGCGCCGAAGGCGACGACGAGCGGCCCCCGGAGCCTATTCGCCGTAGAGCGCCGCCATCACGATGCGCGTCGCAGTGGCGGCGTCCTGCCGGGCCTGAGCCGCTGACAGATCGGCGTTGCCGGCCAGCGACTGCGCAATGGCGCGCAACCGGTCAGTGACGGCGATGTTCGCCCGCGCCTCGGCCACCGGATCGGTGCCGCCGTGGTCGGGGAAAGTGTCGAAGTAGATCACCCCGTCATAGCCCAGGCGGTCGAGCGCCACGAACAGCTCGACCGTCTGCACGGGATGCACGGACCCGGCGATCAGCCCGTCGTCGCGCTTGCCGTAGCCGTCGTTCAGATGGACGCCGAGGATGCGGCTTTTCCGCCCCGCCAGCATCGCGGCGCGGGCCGGCATCTCTCCGGCAAAGAGCATGTGGCAGAAGTCGAGCGTGACGCCGGTGTTGGGGCGGGCGACCTCGGCCAGGGCCAGAAGCGTGGTGGTCATGTCCGGCATCACGACATGGGCGCGGGGTTCGTTGGGCTTGTATTCGATGGCGATGTCGATGGCGGGGTTGTGGTCGGCGACCTCGGCAATCGCGGCAATGCTGTCGTCCCACTGGCGCGCGTGATCGGCCTGGAAGGAATAGTCGAACCCGTCCTGCCCGAGCCACAGCGTCATCAGCCGCCCGCCCATCGCGGCCACAGCGTCGATCCCGCGTCTGGTCAGGTCGATGGCGGCGCGGCGGGTGGCGGGGTCGGGGTGGCTGAACGCCCCCAGCCGGAAGCCGGGGTCGGTGTAATAGCGCATCGCCAACCCGTTCAGCGCCATGCCAGCGTCAGCAAGGATGCGCGACAGTTCGGCCGGAGCGTGATGGTCGAAATGGTCGGGGAAGTTCAGGTCGGCGGCATCAAGCCCCCCCACCTGGCCCGCCGCGGCGATCATCTGGGCGACGGTGTCGCCCCTGGTCCTGAACGCGTTCAGCCGGGTTGCGTAGCGCGGGCGGTTGGGAAGCCTCATGGCCGTCCCGGCGGGGAAAAGAGTTCGGGGTGGGCGCGCTCCAGCGGCTGGAGATAGGTCAGGAGCTGGCGCAGGTGATGCTGGACGGCCAGGCGGGCGGCCAGAGGATCGCGGGCCTCGAACGCCGCAAGGATCGCGCGGTGTTCGTCCAGCGTCGCCTGCATCCGGCCTGCCACCGGCAGGATCAGCTGGCGCGCGCGGTGCACCGACAGCCAGGCGGTCTGCGAGACCTGGGGCAGGCGGGGAAAGCCGGTGAAGGAGAGCATCATCTCGTGCATCTGGCCGTCCAGGGCCATGAAGCCCTGGGCATCGCCTTCGGCCACCAGCGCCTCTTGCATCCGGACATTGCGGCGCAGGTCGCGCAGCTGGTCCTCGGCTATGATCGGGGCGACAAGCTCGGCCGCGGCGACCTCGATCGCCTCGCGGATGAAGGCGCCCTCGCGGATGTCGGTCATCGACAGCCGGGTGACGAAGGTCCCGGCCTGGGGCACCACGTCCACCAGCCCGTCCGCGGCGAGCCTGGCCACCGCATCGGCGACGGGGCTGCGCGAGACGCCGAGGCGGTCACAGATCTCGGGCTTGCGGATGATGTCGCCGGGGCGGAAGGCCAGCGTGAGGATCGCGTGCTTCAGGCTGTGGTAGACCCGTTGCCCGAGCGAACCCTGGAACCGCTCCAGCGGCAAAAGCCGGGATGCGCCATTCTGGTCTTGTGATCCGGTCGGGGGAACTTGTAGCATGCTAACATGTTAGACGTGGCGGCCCGCCTGTCAAGGAACGACACGCGGTGCGAAGGGGGATCTCATGGCGGATGTTACTATCCGATTGCACGCGACAGACAACCTGGTGATTGCGCTGACCGATCTGGGCAAGGGGGCGGCGGTTCCGGGTGTCTCGGTCGCCTTGCCCGGCCCGGTGCCGCGCGGCCACAAGCTGGCGACCCGCGCCATCGCGAGGGGCGAGATCGTGCTGCGCTACGGCCAGTCCATCGGCCAGGCGACCGAGGACATTCCAGCGGGCGGGCATATCCACAGCCACAACCTTGGCATGGGGCCGCACAGCCTGGATTACGCCATCGGGCAGAGCGCGACCCCGCTGCCGCCGCTGCCCGCGCGGGAGTTCCTGGGCTATCACCGCGCCGACGGGCAGGTCGGCACGCGCAACTACATCGGCATCCTGACCTCGGTGAACTGCTCGGGGTCGGTGGCGCGGTTCATCGCCGAGGCGGCGGAAAAGGACCCAGGTCTGTCCGCGATGCCCAACATCGACGGCTTCGTCCCCATCGTCCACAACACCGGCTGCGGCATGTCCGGCGTGAACGAGGGCTACGACACCCTGATGCGCACGCTGAAGGGCTATGCGCGGAATGCGAATTTCGGGGGGATCCTGCTGGT
>PNNE01000202.1 GCA_013824055.1 Rhodobacter sp.
TCCGAATAGACCCCGCCGTCGGAGGGCGGCTCGATCAGCGAATTCGAGCGCAGCCCGAGCGGTTGCATGTGCTGGACCTGCCTCTGGATCGCGTTGAGGCTCTTCTCGAAGGCGGGCCGGTCCGCATCGGGTTTCTCGGCGATCATACGCTGAACCCGCCCGAGCTTCTCGGCATAGAGGCTTCTCAGATCCTCGAACGACTGCTCTTCCGCCATGTAGATGTCTCCTGCTCGCTCCACCTGCCCACCCCGGGCCAGCACTTCGCCCGCCCGGAAGAGCGCATCGGCGATGTCCTCGCGGGCCTCCCGGGAGGCCTCCACCGCAAGCGCGTGGTAGATGGTTCTGGTATTGGCGATCTCGGCCAGTGTCCGCGTCAGGTCCTCGCCCACGCGGTCGCGCTCGCGGGGCGCGCGGCCCTCATCCTTGGCAGCGTAGACCTCGCTCGTGCGGGCCGGGTAATGCACGACCCCGCGATCCACCCGGCGCGTGGCCTCCAGCCGCACACCGTACTTCTCCGCCTCCTCGACCATGGCGAGGCGGAAATCGTCATAGTTGAAGCGATGGTTGCGCCCCAGGTAGAAGAACTCGCCCTCCTGCGACCGGCGGTTCAGCACCAGATGCGCATGCGGGTGATCGCGGTCCTCATGCACCGCGATGATGTAGTCGAAATGCCCCGCGTCGGTCTGGAAGAACCGCTCGGCCACAGCCGTCGCGATGTCGCGCACATCCTCGCCGCGTGTGCCGATGGGGAAGGACATGAGCATATGGGTTGTCTGACCCAGCTTGGGCTTGAAACCCGCATCCCACCGCTTGGCGAAGCGCTCGGTCAGGTCCTTGATGTCGCCCGCCTCGAGCTTCGCCTTGCCATCCAGGAACCCGCTGCTGTCCACGATATGGGTGGACTTGGTGGTGAGGTAGTCGAGCTGGCTCATCAGCTGCGACTTGGTATGCGTGCCACCGCTCCGGATCGCTTTGAAGACCGCCGGCCGGTGCCCCGCCGCCGCGCGCATGAGCTGGGTCTGCTTGGCGACATGCAGCCCTTGCATCGAGCCCCGGACGCGGCTCCAGCCATCCCGGAAGACCTCGCCGGTGACGGCATGGACGGCATCATTCAGCCGCATGCGCAAACTCCCGCAGCGCGGCCGTGGCCTCGAGCTGCATCGCAGTGCGACGACGTCTGATCGCCAAATCGATCTCGTCGGCGGCATCGAGGATGAACCGCGCCAGCCCGCGCATCTGCGCAAGCCGCAGTTCCGAAAACTCTGGGCCAGCCCCCTGCCCTTGCCTGTTGGCCAGCGTCATCTGCTTGGCGATCTGCGCAACCCCGTTGCCGACCTCGTGCAGCGAGGCGCGGTAGCGCGCCATCTCGGCCGCCAACTGCGCGTCCGGAACGAACACCCCACCTGCCGCCTGAATCAGCCGCCGCAGGCCCTCGGCCCGGCTCTCGATCCCGGCGGAGGCCAGCACCGCGTCGAGGGCTGCGAGCTCTGCAGTGGTCACCTTCACACTGACAGCGGAGACCGGGATCGCGGCATCTGCCTGGCGCTCGGCATCGGCTTTCAGGACGTAGCGCACGGCCCGCGCCGTCACCCCGAACTGCGTCGCCAGATCGGTCGTCGACACACCCTCCGCGGCCTCGCGGACGATCTGCATCTTCTCCAACTCTGTCAGGCGCTTTGCTCGGGACATGCGGAAGAAAGACCCCCTATTTCCTGCCACCTTCCACCAAGGCTGCCCCCACCTTACGTTTGTATAACTGGTGCGTCAATCATATACTCGCGTAAGGTGGGGGCAGCCTTGGTGTCCGTTTCCCCCGCGGCCCGTAGGGACGCGGGGCTCTCGCCTCTCTCACAAGAACGGCCCGCTCTGCGGTCCGCCCCCCGTGGCCCTTGAGGGACGAACGCGGTCGTGGCTCGTGTGAGTTATAGAAAAGGGTTCTATCGCTCATGCGCTGGAACCGGACGCAAGCCGCCTGGCCGGAGTCCAGCTATGACCGCGCAGCCGGCGACCCTCTCGAGCGGCGGTTCCTCCCGAAGCCCGGCGAGATCCGCGGCACCGTCCGCGATGGGACTGGCGACGCGGGCGACCGCTTGCGCATCGACAGCCCGGGATCTGCGGGATCTCGTCGAGATGGCAGAGTTGAGCAGAACTGGTGCGCGGCAGCATCCGGGGTACGGGCTACGGCTGTCGGCCAGATGACTACGGGAAGGTGTGGGTCGCTGATGTGGAGCCAGCGTGATGGTTCGGTTGATCTCAGCCGTTCGTCTTCGGCATGAAGTCCACGCCTGGCAGCCCTTCGAAATGCGCATCGCACGTCAAGAGCGTCGCGCCCCGGGCCTGTGCGGTGGCAAAGATGATCGCATCAGCCGTCGCAAGCTTGTGCGTGCGGCAGGCGTCAGCAGCCGCGAGCGCGATCTCGGTGTCCAGCGGGACAACCTGACAGACTTGGGTGAAGGCGATCACCTGGTCCGCCTTGTCCTCTCCGACTTCACGCGTCGTCCACTTCGCAAGTTCCAGCTGGACCATGGTTGGCACGAGCCAGTCGGACTGCTGTGGCAAACGCTCCGAGAGCCGTTCCCCGGTCGGCGACCCGATCAGCCATTCGATCCAGGCGGAGGTGTCGACCAGCACCATCAGAAACGGTCGGACCGGTCACGATAGTCCGTCGCGGTAGCGCCGCGGGCGAGGCCCTTCAAGGCCTCGCGCTTAGGTACGGGAACCAGCAAGACACCCGTGCCCTTCGGGATGAAGGCAAAGGTGAGACCAGCCTCCCAGTGCTGGGCGGTGCGGATGGCCTTGGGGATCGAGATCTGGAACTTCGACGACAGTGTGGCTGTCTCGGACATTGTCGTACCTTTCTTTTAACGATGCAAAGAACGTAAGAGTGTGTCCCTGCATAGTCAAGTTTGTTCTCCCACCCGGACGCGCTCCTGACGCATCGCGCGGGGCTGCCGTTCCGAGACTGCATTCCCCGCGCATAGAAAAAGGGGGCTCACGCCCCCTTCTCGAACTTCATGACCGGGATGCCCAGCTTCTTTGCCTTGTCGGCGAGGTTCTCCTGGATGCCATTGCCCGGGAAGACGAGAACACCCACGGGCAGCACGTCCAGCATCGCGTCGTTGCGCTTGAAGGGGGCGGCTTTTGCATGCTTGGTCCAGTCGGGCTTGAAGGCAACCTGCGTCACGCCCCGGGCTTCGGCCCATTTGGCGGCGATGAGCTCTGCGCCCTTCGGGCTTCCTCCGTGCAGAAGGACCAAATCGGGGTACTTGGTCCGGACCTGGTCGAGCTTACCCCAGATCAGTCGGTGATCGTTGAAGTCGGTCCCGCCAGTGAGGGCGACCTTGGGGCCTGCCGGAAGCATCACCTCAGTCTCCGCGCGGCGCTTGGCGGCCAGGAAGTCGCGGCTGTCAATGAGCGCCGCGGTCATGTGCTGGCGGTTCACCATCGAGCCGGTGCGGGGGCGCCAGGCAGAGCCCGTGTGATGGACAAACTCGGTCGCGGCGTGATCGCGCATCATGTCCATACAGTTGCGCCGTTCAATCAGGGTCAGGCCTTCGGCCGTGAGGCGCTCGAGTTCGGTGGATTTCACCTCGGAGCCGTCCTGCTCGCGCTGGAGGCGGCGCTGTGCCTGTTCGTTCTCATCGAGCGACCGCTCGATTCGAGCCGTGGCGCGGTGAAAGAGGTTGACTTGGCCCCAGAGCACCTCTTCGAGGTCGGGTTCCATGCGGGTTTCTTCCAAGGTCGCGACGAGGGCATCGAAGATGTCGGCGACGGCGACCGCAAGGCGCTGCCCATCGGGCATCGGGCGGGGATCGGGCTCGTCAAAGGGGCGGTAGCCATAGAGCTGCAGCTCGTCGAGCGCATGGGCGGTCTGGGATGCGGTGTGGGCGGGTTCATACGCGTCGTCGTGGGTGTGGATCGTCATCGGTTCTTGCCTCCGGGCCTATTCGTCCGCGCGTCATCCCGCGCGGCCTTCATGGGCTGCGAAAGCCGGCACGGGGGACGCCCCTTCACCCCCTTTCGGGGCCGGAACGCATGTGGAGGAGGACGGGGGGCGGCTGATTTGTCTCGCGATGCAAAGGCGGGGCGAGCCCCGCCGGCGGAAATCAGTCGCCCCCCGCCCTTGAAGGGGCGGCCCCTTTGACGGCCGCCTGCCCATCTCTTGAAGGCCGCTCGGGTGACGGGTGGATGAGATTCACCCGGGAAGAGGCAAGTGTGACGAACCACAGCCAAGACAGGGTTCCGTGACCCCTGCCCCGCTGTCCCTCGCACGCCCCTGCGCGATGCTGCTCAGGCGAACAGGCGATGCCGATCCTCGCGCCCAATCTGCCCTGCCAGATGCTGGCGCAGCGCCTCCTTGCCGTACGCCCGGAGATCATCGTTGAAATCCCCGAGCCGCGGCTCCAGCACCCGAACGGCAATCCCGACCTCGGTGGCTCTGGCGCTCAACCTCTCTGCCGCGCGTTGCCCAGCCGGATCGCGGTCGATGGCGATGTAGAGGCGCTGCACCCCCTCCGGCAGCAGGACGGCCCCGAGGTGTCCCGACGAGAGCGCGGCCCAAACGGGCTGGCCGGGCACGGCCTCGACGAGGGACAGCATGGTCTCGATGCCCTCGCCGACCACGAGGATGTCGTCATGCGGGGTCAGCCTGACGGCATTGCCGAGGAGGTGACCCATCGCACGCCGCTGCGTCTCGACTCGCGCCTTCCCCTGTCCGTCAGGCGCCAGCCAGGTACGATGCACGCCTTGGCACAGGCCTGCCCCATCGGTGACCGCAGCGATCAGCGCCGGTCTGGGCATGCTCCGGGTCTGGCCCTCATCCCGATGCCAGCACTTCGGGTGGAAGCGCAGGGCGATCATCCTGCTGCCTTGGGTCAGGCCCCGGGAGCGGAGGTAGGTGTCGGCAAGCGTGCCTGCGACCGGCATGGAGGCTGCGAACAAACGCGCCGCCGCCGCTGGTGTGCCACCGGGGGCTTTGGCCTTCTTCGGCATTGGCGCATCTGGGAGGACCGGCTGCGGACGGCCAAGATGCGCCCGGGCCTCGGCCAGAAGGTCGGGAAAGCGGGAGATCCCGGTCCTCTCGCGGATGATGTCGAGAAGATCGCCATGC
>PNNE01000184.1 GCA_013824055.1 Rhodobacter sp.
CCGGGGGACCCATGTCAGAAAAATCGCAATTCCAGGACCGGCTCCTTTCCCTCGGCCTTGGCCGCGTCTCGGAAGCCGCCGCCCTTGCCTCGGCCCGCCTGATCGGGCGCGGCGACGAGAAGGCCGCCGATCAGGCCGCCGTCAACGCCATGCGCGACCAGCTCAACCTTCTGGACATCAAGGGCGTCGTCGTCATCGGCGAGGGCGAACGGGACGAGGCGCCGATGCTGTATATCGGCGAAGAGGTCGGGACCGGGACCGGGCCCGAAGTCGACATCGCGCTCGACCCGCTGGAAGGCACCACGCTGACCGCCAAGGACATGCCGAACGCGCTGACCGTCATCGCGATGGCCCCGCGCGGCACGCTTCTGCACGCCCCCGACGTCTACATGGACAAGCTTGCCATCGGCCCCGGCCACAAACCCGGCACGGTCACGCTGGCGATGTCGCCGTCGGAACGCGTCTCGAACCTTGCCGCCGCCAAGGGCTGCTCGACCGAGGACATCACCGTCTGCATCCTCGACCGCCCCCGGCACGAGACCCTGATCGCCGAGGTCCGCTCCACCGGCGCTGCGATCCGACTGATCACCGACGGCGACGTCGCCGGCGTCATGCACTGCGCCGAACCGGAGATCACCGGCATCGACATGTACATGGGCTCTGGCGGCGCGCCCGAGGGGGTTCTTGCGGCAGCGGCCCTGAAATGCATGGGCGGCCAGTTCTACGGCAAGCTGCTGTTCCGCAACGACGACGAACGCGCCCGCGCCCGCAAGGCCGGCATCACCAATTTCGACCGCGTCTACACCCGCGACGATCTGGTGCGCGCCGACGTGATCTTCGCCGCGACCGGCGTCACCTCCGGCTCCCTCCTCGCCGGCATCAAGCGCGATCCCGGCTGGGTCACGCTGGAGACGATCCTGATGCGCTCCAAATCCGGCTCGATCCGCCGGATGACCTACAAGACCCCGGTAAGGTGACGGTGCAGGTCGGGGCCTGCTCCGACTTCCCCCTGTACCCCTGCGCCGAACGCCCGCAGGGTGCCCCACAGCGCACGTCTCCATCACCACGCAAGGGCCGCACCCTCCCAAGCGGGAGGACGGGCACGGCCCGGCGGGCTTCGCCCTTGATTCCGGGGGGGATAGACGAACGACAGGATTCCATGATTCAGCCTTCAGCACAGCCTGCGGGAAAGCCCATTTGCTGCAAACAAGACTGAAGGTTTATTGTGATGGTTGATCAAGACGATCCAGACGGCCTGCTGCGGTGGGTGAAAATCATGAACAAGAACCGCGGCTACGGCGGAACCCTCAACCACGAAACGGCGGAAGACAAGCGTACTGTTGAATTGGCAACAGCGACAGAATGGCGACGGGCGGCTATCGCAGAATTTAGCTTGCAGCTTGGGTGGCCGGAGCACAATCCAAACGACCCGCCAGATTGTTTCGTTGATCTTGCGGGCAGGCGCGTCGGTGTCGAACTCGTCAAGCTCATCTCGCAGAAGCACCTTGAGCGTGCGGCCAGAGGAGAGACTCCCTATGCCGGCCAACTCTTTCGCGACATTCAGTGGTCGAAAGAGCGCTTTGGCTCTGAGATTCAAAACGTGCTGCAAAGGAAAGGATCGATGTATGCGAAAAATGGCATGCAGATCGACGTTCTGGTCATTTGTGCAGCAGAGCCTTGGTTGACATCAACTCAGGCGGAACAATGGTTGGATGAACTGCTCCTTGCGCCGCACGAGTCCATTTCAAACCTGTTTCTGCTTCTGGACTACGAACCTGGGCCCCCCGACCATGCCAGTGCGGCGTCGCGCCACTGGCCAGTATTCTGGATTTATGGGGATATGTTTCGGACCGCAGGTGATTCAACAACCTGAAAACCGAATTCGATTATGCCGAAAATGCAGACGGCCTGTGTCAGAGCAGCGGAATTCCCCCGATTCTTACCACCCGGTTTGCGCCCGCACCCAACCCCTTGATTCCAAAAGACCTGCCGACCCTGTCCACCGCGACCACCGCACACACCCCTTGCCAGTCGAGGCCCTTTGCGGCACCCCTGTCTTCATGACCCCCTTCCTCAACGTCGCCGCCTCGCTCACCGGCCGCCGCTGGACCGGACCGGACCCGGCCACCGACCGGCTGGCCGAGGGAATGGCTCAGCAGACCCGCCTTTCCCTGCCGCTTTGCCGCATCCTTGCCGCCCGTGGCGTTACCCCCGAGAACGCCGCCGCCTTCCTCGCCCCGGCGCTTCGCGACCTGCTGCCCGACCCCCTCAGCCTGAAGGACATGGCCCCCGCCGCCGACCGCCTCCTCCGCGCCGTCGCCCGGCGCGAGCGCATCGCCATCTTCGCCGATTACGACGTCGACGGCGGCTCCTCCGCCGCTCTCCTCCTGGTCTGGCTGCGCGCCTTCGGGTTGCAGGCCACCCTCTACATCCCCGACCGCATCGACGAGGGCTACGGCCCCAACGTCCCCGCAATGGCGCAGCTTGCCTCCGCCCACGACCTGATCCTCTGCGTCGACTGCGGCACCCTCTCGCACGAGCCCATCGCCGCCGCAAAGGGCGCCGATGTCGTCATCCTCGACCACCACCTCGCCCTGGAGACCCTGCCGCAGGCGCTGGCCATCGTGAACCCGAACCGCCAGGACGAGGACGGCTCGCTTGCCCATCTCTGCGCCGCCGGGGTCGTCTTCCTGCTTCTGGTCGAGGCGAACCGCCGTCTCAAGCAGCAGGGCAGCCAAGGCCCCGACCTGATGGCGCTGCTTGACCTTGTCGCGCTTGCCACCGTGGCCGACGTCGCCCCCCTGACCGGCCTGAACCGCGCCTTCGTGCGCCAGGGCCTGAAGGTGATGGCCCGCCGCGACCGCCCCGGCCTGCGCGCCCTGGCCGACATCGCCCGCATGGACCAGGCCCCCACCTGCTACGCCCTGGGCTTCCTTCTTGGCCCCCGGGTCAACGCCGGCGGCCGCATCGGCCAGGCCGACCTTGGCGCGCGGCTTCTGGCCACCGATGACGAGATGGAGGCCTCTCGCATCGCCGCCCGCCTGGACCAGCTGAACACCGAACGCCGCGAGATCACCGAGCGGGTCCGCGAAGAGGCCCTGGCCCAGGCCGAGGCCCGCGGACTTGACGGCCCCCTGGCCTGGGCCGCCGCCGAGGGTTGGCACCCCGGCGTCGTCGGCATTGTCGCGGCCCGCCTGAAAGAGGCGGCCAACCGGCCCTCGGTCGTGATCGGCTTCGAAGCCGACATCGGCAAGGGGTCGGCCCGGTCGATTCCCGGCGTCGACCTTGGCGCCGCGATCCAGCGCATCGCGGCCGAGGGGCTGATCCAGAAGGGCGGCGGGCACAAGATGGCGGCCGGACTGACGCTGACCCGTTCGCAACTGGAACCGGCGATGGCGCGGCTGGGCGAGCTTCTGGCGCGCCAGGGGGCCGGGGCAGCCGGTCCACGTGACCTGCGCATCGACAGCCTTCTTGCCACCTCGGCCGCGACCGTGCCGCTTCTGGAAGAGATCGAGACTGCCGGCCCCTTCGGCCAGGCCGCCCCCGCGCCGCGCTTTGCCTTCGCCAACACGGCCGTCACCTGCCGCCGGATCGGCGAGAGCCACCTGAAGCTGTCCGTCTCGGACGGCTCTGGCCCGGCGCTGGATGCCATCGCTTTCGGCGCCTTCGACGGGCCCCTCGGCGCCGCCCTGGAAGGTGCGGGCCACAGGCGCTTTCACCTGGCGGGAAAGCTGGAGCTGAACCACTGGAACGGCCGGACCCGGGTGCAGCTTCGCCTCGACGACGCCGCCCCGGCCTAGGGCGCATTTTTCCTCTTGCGGAACCCCCGCGCAGAATCTACACACCGCTCCACCGACAGCGTGGCCCGTTCGTCTATCGGTTAGGACACCTGGTTTTCAACCAGGTAAGAGGGGTTCGACTCCCCTACGGGCTGCCACTTCACCAACATGTCAGAGGCTGCGCGCCCTTCCTCACAACGGCGTGCTTGATTGTTGCTGCGTAGTCAATAAATTGGCCAAAATTTCAAGAACAGGTGCCTGATGTTAAGCTTTCTGTCCCGTTTCTCTGCCACGGCCCTGCTGATTGCCCTGCCCTTCGCCTCGCACGCGGTAACCTGTAGCGACACGGGTGGCCAGTACGAGGCCTGGAAGACCACGATGGCCGCCGAGGCCAAGGCCGAAGGTGTCGGCAATCGCGGCATCGACGCGCTGATGGCGACCTCCTATTCCAAGGCGACGATCAACGCAGACCGGAACCAGAAAAGCTTCAGGTACAGCCTGGAAAAGTTCATGAACGTCCGCGGGGCCGACACCATCGTCGCCCAGGGCCGCAGTCGCAAGGCCAAGAACCCCGACTTTTATGCCAGCCTCGAAGCCGCTTATGGCGTGCCTGCCGGCGTCATCATTGCGATCCACGGGATGGAGACCGGGTTTGGCGGCTTCATGGGCGACACCAACGTCGTCTCGGCCATCGCCACGCTGACCTATGACTGCCGCCGGTCCGACTTCTTCCGCCCGCACCTGATCGGGGCGCTGAAGATGGTCGACAAGGGCATGATCTCACCCGGCACCGTCGGCGCCAAGCATGGCGAGCTGGGCCATACCCAGTTCCTTCCGGGCAACGCCTATACCTATGGTGTGGACGGCAACGGCGACGGCGTCGTCGACCTTTACAACCAGGCCGATGCGCTGGCGAGCACCGCCAATTTCCTGAACCGCAAGGGCTGGAAGCCCGGCCAGGGCTATCAGGAAGGCGAACCGAACTTCGGCGTGATCAAGCAATGGAACGCCGCGAAGGTCTATCAGCAGGCCATTGCGATCATGGCTGCCAAGATCGACGGCTGACCCCTTGCGCCCGTCCGCGCCTGCGGGTAACAGGCGCGCCAGTGGCCCGTTCGTCTATCGGTTAGGACACCTGGTTTTCAACCAGGTAAGAGGGGTTCGACTCCCCTACGGGCTGCCACTTCCCCCTGTCCCGTGGCGACCCATCGCGGCTTCGTGGGTCCTGGCCACATTCCCTCGCCCCTTTCCACCGACGCATGACGGCGGTCCGCCCGACCGCT
>PNNE01000371.1 GCA_013824055.1 Rhodobacter sp.
CGCCATTATGCCGACTTCGACGGCTTGAACCTGACCTGGGAAACCCTGGAAGGCATCGCGAAACACAACGGTCCGGTCATGGGCCCCAATGCCGATGCCAGGCATGACGGACCCTTGCCCTATGCCCTGGCCGAAGTGAACGCGCAGTGGGACCTGGACCTGCACACCCATGCCAGCGCCGAGGCGCAGGTGGCCGCCATCGCCGATGACGTGGCCTATTCGCACCACGACCTGCACGACGGCCTGCGCTCGGGGCTTTTCTGCGAAGACGACCTGATGCAGCTTCCCGTCACCGGCCCCGCGTTCGAGGAGGTGGACCGCACCTACCCCGGCCTGGAACGGATGCGCCGCCGGCACGAGGCGCTGCGCCGCGTCTTCGGCCGCATGGTCGAGGATGTGATCGCGGTGGCGCAGAACCGGCTGACCTCGGCCCAGCCAAAGTCGGTCGACGACATCCGCCAGATGGGCACGACGGTCATCCGCTTCTCGAAACCGCTGTACCAGGAACTGAAGGCCGTGCGCAGTTTCCTGTTCCACCGCATGTATCGCGCGCCTTCCGTGATGGCGGTCCGGGCCGAGGTCACGCGGATGGTCGACGACCTGTTCCCGCTGTTCCTGCAACAGCCCGACCTGCTGCCGCCGGAATGGCAGGGGGATGTCCGGGCCGCGACGGACGAGACCGCGCTTGCCCGCGTGGTCGCCGACTATGTGGCCGGCATGACCGACCGCTTCGCAATCCAGGAACACGCACGGCTCTTTGGCACGCCAGCCCCGCCCCGGACCTGATCCGGGGCCTCCCGCAACCCGGCGAGGCCCCGGATCAGGTCCGGGGCGGGGTCTCAGGCCGTCCGCGCCGCCTTGACCCAGATCCCGGCCAGGATCAGCGACAGGATCGCGTTCCAGCCGGCCATCGAGATCCCCAGAAGCTGCCACGGGATCTCGTCGCAGCGCACGATCGGCGCGACATCCTTGGACGGGTCCAGAAGGTCGGCCGCCGAGATCCCCTCGATCGAGCCCGCGGTGCAGGCGGCCAGACCTTCCCACCACAGCTGCTCGACCCCGACATGGAAGATGCCGATCCCCGCCGTCGCCAGTGCGGCCAAAGCGCCCAGCCAGGCCAGGCCGCGCCAGCCTGTCAGCACCGCGACCAGCCCGATCACGACTGCCGCGGCATGCGGCCAGCGCTGCCACAGGCACAGCGGGCAGGGCGCAAGGCCGCCGATGTGCTGGAAGGCGAAGGCCCCGGCCAAGAGGGCCGCCGAGCCCAGGGTAGCGGCCAGGATCAAGGTGCGGCTGGACAGGGACATGGCTGGCTCTCGGACTTTTCTGCGCGCTGCGACCATAGGCCGAGGGACGGGCAAGGGAAAGGGGAACCGATGCCGCGGGGCGGGGTTCTCATTCCGGCTTCCGGTGCGGCCCCGACGCGGATAGGATTTCCGCCAACCGGGACGGCGCGGGTCGGGGACTTGCGAGTGGTCACGGCCAAGGCACTGGATTTGCTTGGAAAGGCTGGCGTGTCCGGCGTGGACACTGGCCCACGGGAAAGGGTGACGACATGCAGTGGCGCGGGCGCAGGGGCAGCAGCAACATCGAAGACCGGCGCCGGACCGGCGGGGGCGGGGCTGCCCGGATCGGCGGCATCGGCGGAGCCGGGGCGATCGTCGTCTTCCTGATCGCGATGCTCTTGGGGGTGGACCCCAGCCAGCTTCTGGGCCCTGGCGGGATTGGCGGCACCTCCTCCTCCTCTGGCCCAGTCTCCTCTGCCCCGGTCGAGCTGACCGCCGCGGACCGCGCCGAGGGTGAGTTCGTCTCGGTCGTCCTGGCCGACACCGAGGAAATCTGGACCCGCGTCTTCCGCGAGCAGCTTGGCGAAACCTACCGCCCCGCCACCCTTGTCCTCTTCAAGGAGGCGACCCGTTCGGCCTGCGGTGGCGCGTCCGAGGCGACGGGGCCATTCTACTGCCCGGCGGACCGCAAGGTCTATCTCGACACCGCCTTCTTCACGACGATGCACCAGCGTCTCGGCGCCTCGGGCGACTTTGCCGCGGCCTATGTCGTGGCCCACGAGATCGGCCACCACATCCAGAACGAGCTTGGCATCCTGGACGAGGCGACCCGCATCCGCCAGCAGGTCAGCCAGGAGGACTCGAACGCGATCTCGGTCCGGATCGAGCTGCAGGCCGACTGCCTGTCCGGCATCTGGGCGCGCGAGGCGGCGCAAAGCCTGGGCACGGTCGAACGCGGCGACCTGGAAGAAGCGGTGAATGCCGCCCGCCAGATCGGTGACGACACGCTGCAGCGCAACGCCGGGCAGCGTCCGATGCCGCACACCTTCACGCACGGCACCTCGGAACAGCGGTCGCGCTGGTTCATGATCGGCCTGCAGTCCGGCCGGCTTGCCGACTGCGACACCTTTGGAACCGACGACCTGTGACGCGTTGACGGCGCGGTTCCAAGGCAGTAGATCAGCAGCCGGTGGCCCGAGTGGTGGAATGGTAGACGCAGGGGATTCAAAATCCTCCGCCGCAAGGCTTGCGAGTTCGAGTCTCGCCTCGGGCACCACCCCACGCCATCCCGGCCTTGCCCGGCCTTGCCCGGCCTTGATCGATTCGCCGCGCCTGGGCATCGCCACGGGCATCCTTCGCGGTTCGGGGTCAGTCCGGGGTTCCGGCGCCGTTTGCCCGGACTTGGGAAACACTCGATCCTGGCACGGACCGCTGAAACCGCGGCGAGAGCGCACCTCACCAAGCCGTGATCTTACCCGCGCAGGGTGTCGGCCCGGTCGGGTTGAGCGGATCGGTAGAATACACTTTAAAATTGAAAGAACTTCTGCCACGCCCAGTTAGCCGGGCCGATCTTGCCGCCACGCCCGCCGCTTCGACGGCGTGGCCAGGGCCAGGGCGGCATCCCCGCAGCGAAGGACACACGTCTCGGCTGAATTCAGCCGGTGTTGTCCTTGTTTTGCAAAGAACTTTTCCCTTTCCATGCCCCGGCTGGCAGGACTATCCAGAGACAGGACCCCGGGTCTCGGCGCGCCGGGGGTCTAGTCGAAACAGCAGGTCAACGCCGCCCGGACGAGTATGCAGAAATGACATTTGACACCTCCCATTCCCCGAAGCCCCAGCGGTGCACGCCCTGCTTCACACCGGGCACCCTGATCACCACGCAGCGCGGCGAGCTGCCGGTCGAACTTCTGTCCGCAGGCGACCGGGTCGTGACCCGGGACAATGGCATCCAGACCCTGCGCTGGGTCGGAAAGACCCAGATGTTCCTGCATGACTTCCAGGCCGATCCGCATCTTCTGCCGGTGTTCATCCAGCAAGGATCGCTGGGCAAGGGCCTGCCCGAGCGCGACATGATGGTCTCGCCCAACCACCGCATCCTGGTGGCCAACAACCGCACCTCCGTCCGCTTTGCCGAACGCGAAGTCCTGGTCGCCGCAAAGCACCTTGCCGCGCAGGGGGTGCATACGGTGCAGTCCAGCGGGACGACCTACATCCATTTCATGTGCGACCGGCACGAAGTGGTTCTGAGCAACGGGGTCTGGACCGAAACCTTCCACCCCGAGGACACCTCGCTGAAGGGAATCGGCAATGCGCAGCGGCTGGAGATCTTCGAGATCTTCCCCGAGCTGAAGACCGAGGCGGGGCGCGCCGCCTATGGACAGAGCCGTGTGTTCGTCGATGGCCCGCACCGCGCCGAAGCCGTGATTTGAGGCAACACCCGGCGGGCCAGGCGCGCTTGTATGTGTAATAGCGTTGCAGAAACGTTGCTAGGCAGAGTACATTGTCGCCCAGATCAGGTAGGGACGCCACTATATTGGCGCAAAGTCTTGCGAGTTCGGTCCCGGATCGGCTTCAAAAGCTGACTGCCACTGAACTGCGAACGGGGACAGACAAGTATGGCGACGATTGAGGGCTCGGCTTCGGGTGACGTTCACGTTGGGAACGATGCCGAGAACGACTCGATCTGGGGGGCTGGCGGGGCGGACGTCCTTTATGGCGGACCGGGAACCGGCGGCGGCAACGATTTCCTTGATGGCGGCGCGGGCATCGACGTCATTTACGGCGGTGACGGCGACGACACGCTGATCGGCGGTTCGGGTTCAAACAACGACACACTCTATGGCGGTGCCGGTACCGATACGGCGGACTATAGCCGCTATCTGACCGACCTTCTGCCATCCCCTGTCTTCACGGGCAACACCTCAGCGGTGAACGTCAACCTGGCCACTGGCTTGGTCACCGGGCAGGGCACGGACCAGCTGTTCGGGATCGAGAACGTGATCACCGGCAGCGGTGCCGACAGCGTGACCGGCAACGCACAGGCGAACCTGATTTCGCTGGGTGGCGGCGCGGACACGTCGGATGGCGCGGCTGGCGACGACACGATATCCGGCGAGGCCGGGGCGGACTCCCTGCTGGGTGCCGCGGGCAACGATCGGCTGTTTGGCGGCGCTGATGCGGATCGTCTCTACGGCGGCATCGACAACGATTATCTTGATGGTGGGGCTGGCAACGACCTTCTGTACGGCGGGTCGGGTCGCGATACGCTGGTCGGCGGTGAAGGCGGCGACTCGCTTTTCGGGGGGCAGGGGTTCGACTTTGCCGACTACAGCGGGTCGAACAACGCGGTTCAGGTCAACCTGAGTGATTCCGCGACCGAAACCGGTGGCCATGCGGCGGGCGACACCTTGACCGGGATCGAAGGCCTCATCGGCTCGGCCCACAATGATTCCCTGGTCGGCACGAACGACGCGAACGTCATCTTTGGCGGCGACGGTGCGGACACGATCGTCGGCGGTTATGGCGGCGATTCCATTGTCGGCGGCGGTGGAAACGACGTCATCGACGCGGGTCCGGACACGCCACCCGCCGTCACACCCGCCCCGGCCGAAAACCTGCGGCTGGACTGGGACGCCCAGCCGGGCGGCAGCGGGAGCAGTTTCGAAGCGGGCTTCACCCAGGTTGTGACCAACGGTGGCGGAACGGCACGGATGAATGTCTCGGTGACCTACACCGAAGACAACCTGAACTCCCAGTTCACTGAAGACG
>PNNE01000250.1 GCA_013824055.1 Rhodobacter sp.
TGCTCCAGTTCCGACAGGTCCAGGTCGTAGGTGTGGCCATCCAGACCCATCGTATAGGCGTCGTCCGGGCCATAGGACAGCCAGACCGGCGGCAGCTGTGTGGCTGTCACCTTCTCCAGAAGCGGCTTTGCCCCCATCAGCACGTTGCAAAGCGTGCTCTTTCCCGAGCTGAATTCGCCCATGATGGCGATGCGGGGCTTGCGGGTCAGCGGCATTCCACAGGTCCTTTCGTACCCTCGACCGATCAGTCGGCGTAAATGGCAAGCTCGTCCATGATCGAGGTCAGACATTCCTGCCTGTCCTCCCAGGCGTTCACGCCGAAGAGTTCCTTCATCTCTTCCATCGAAATCTCGGAAGATGCCAGAGCGCTCATCAGAAGTTCGCGCTGTTCCTGCAGGAAGTCCTTCAGCGTCGCCTGGGTCCGTTCCCGGAACAGGCCGATCTGGATGGTCTTCAGGTCGTTGATGATCGGGTCGGTTTCGGCCCGGATCAGCTTGTTGAAGTCCTGCGCAAAGGCCTTGTAGCCGCGGCGGCGCTGCCACCAGCCCTTCCACCAGCCGACCTGCAGGTCCAGCGCGATGGTCTGGCCCAGGTTGATCGGCGGCGGGATGTAGCTGACGACCGGCGTCTCGATCTTGAAGCCTTCCACCGTGATCGAGAAGGTCTTGCCGTAAAGATCGGCGATCTTGACCGCGGTCTCGTTGTTCACCTCGGCCGCAATGGCATGCATCTTCTTCAGCACGACCTGGTAGCTGGACGAAAGCAGCATCCGCAGCCCCAAGGGGCTGTAATGCCAGGTCGCATCCTCGCCATTGGTCTGCAGATGCTCGATCAGGCTGTTCGTCGCGCGGTCCAGGAAGCGTTCGTAGCTTTGGTCGATGCGGTGAGTGAAATCCTTGCACACGGTGTTGGTCATGTGCGTCAGCTTCTCGATCGCGGCCAGTTCGATCCTGCGCAATTCGCTGTCCAGCTGGTCCGTGGTCATCGTCCGGTTCAGCTGGCCGTCGGATTCCAGGATGCGGACCTGATCGACCACGTCCAGCGACTGGGCCAGGTTCAGCGCCTGGCGCGACGACTTCTGCAGCGCCTCGCGGACCGGGCCTTCGTACATCCGCTGCCCCAGCGCATCCAGCAGCGCCGGCACGCCCGAGGCATGCCAGACCAGCTGCTCGGCCGACCAGGCGTCCATCTTGTCGGCAAAGGCCGCGCGGGTCCAGTTGATCGCCGAATCCGTCGAATCCTCGGTCATCTCGTCGATCTTGCCGTCGAGGACGGCGTTGGCCCAATGCGCCGAGCCGTAGATGATGTCGATGTCCGGCGGCGCGTTGTTCTTTTCCAGCGTCTCAAGGATCGCGCGGTGGATTTCCGGGACCTGGTTCGCCGGTCCGGAAGTTCGTCGATCCGGTTGACGAAGATGATGATCTCGCGGCTCTGGCGGTGCGCGATCAGGCGGATCAGCGCCATGTCCATCGTGGTCAGCGCCTGGTGCGCCGAGAGGACGACGATACAGGACCGGCTGTCGCGGACCGCGTTGATCGTGATCTGCTCGCGCATCATGAACGTGTCGTTCACGCCGGGCGTGTCACGGACGCAGAGCTGGATCGGGAAATCCTCACGTTCGATGTAAAGGTCCGCCGACTTGGTGATGTCGGTAAAGCGGCCCTGCTCGGCGCCGCCGGTTTCCTCGTCGCCGACACAGACGTAGCGGCGCAGCAGCGCGTCATCGACGGTGCCATAGCGGTGCTCGGTGCCCAGAAGCATCTCGAACTTGCGGCCCAGACGCGCCTGCGCCTTCTCGCGCATCTGCACGACCTGAAGGCGCAACTTCTCAAGCTCGTCATCCGCTCCGGCGCGGGCCGCCAGCTGGCCGATCCGGCCACCGTTCGACACCAGCTTTTCCCATTCGGCGTTGTCGAAGAACTTGAACTTCGCCTTCACGTTCAGCTCGGGCGAGGGTGTGTTGATGTGCAGCGAGGTGACGACCGAGGTCCAGGGGTTCACGTCCGTCGGCAGCAGGTTCGGCGCGCCGATCATCGCATTCAGCAGCGAAGTCTTCCCGGCCTTGATCTGGCCGATCACTGTCACCGAGGGCTCGACCTCGCGGACCTGGCTCATGATCCGCGTCACCTTCTTCGAGGTGTCGGGGTCGGCCATCGTCACGAAATCGCGCAGCACATCCTCGAACTGCGTGATGGCGTCGGCAATGCGCGTCAGGCCCGGAAAATTGCGCTTCAGCGCAACGTCAGGCTCCTGCACAGCGACGCTGTCCAGCTCATCCCGGTTCTCTGCTACCGCACCCAGTCCCATGATCACCTCATACCTGCGGGCTTGATCCGTCCGATTGGCAAGCACATAGACTCAAGTCCCCGCAATCATGTCATAAGTTTGGAAAGTGGTCCCAATTGGGCACATTCTTGACGATTCTACGCTCACAATGGCGTCACGTGGCGCGTAATGTTTCCAATTCGCGCTTAAGTTGTAGAAGAAGGGTCAGCGCATCGTCGGCCGGAGCGTGCCCTTTTTCCAGTTGCATCAACATGATAAGGTCCATGACCTCCCCCACGTCACTGCTGATTCTGCGCATCTCGTCGGACCGCCCGCGCGAGACCACGCTTTGCAATTGTTCGCTGGTTTCGCGGGCATGTTCAAGAATCAAGTCGACCGGAACCTTGCCTTGCGGATCGACCACGCCGGCAAGGCCGGTCGACCGCACGACGATCAACCCGACCGCCTCGTCGACCAGCGACTGCTCGGACGCAGGCGCCGGCCCGGCGGCGCTGGTCGCAGGCGCAACCGGCATGGCCCTGGGGGCGATGCGGGGCCGTTCCCGGCGGGGTGGGGGCGCGTCCGGCGTCCGCGGTTCGCGGCGCATGATTGCTGCGGGCGAGAACTGATCTTCCGGTGCTACAGCCGGAGCCGCGACCGCTGCCCGAGGAGACCGCGTGATCGGCGTGGTCCGAAGCGGCGCGGCCGGCGGCTCGACCGCCGCCACGGCGCGGGCGCGGGGCTCGCGGTCGAACAGCCGTTGCCGGTCAACCGCCCGCTCGGCGCGCGCGACAGGGGCGGGCGTCTCGGGGTGCTGGCCGGCCCCTGTCGGTTCCGGTGTCGGCTCCGGTGTCGGATCTGGCACTTCGCTTCCGGACGCATCGGCCTCGGCGACATCCTCGACCTTGAAGGGGTTCTCCTCGATGGCCGATTCCATCTCTTCGGGGGTGGCGCGCAACGACGACAGGTCGGTCATCGGAACGTCGCGCCCCGCCACGCCGGGGCGCCGACCGCCGAACAGTTGCGGCCGTGCCGCCCGCACGGCATCGGCACCGGGTTCGGGCCGCAGGGCAATCGTCCGGTCGGGACGGTCGCGCAGGGCAGACCGCTCGCGAGATGCGGGGGCTTCCGTTGCCGGTTCTGGCCCGATCGCAGCTTCGTCCGAAGCCGCTTCGACAGGTTCGGGCGCCTCTGTCGTCTCGGCGACTGGTGGCGGCGCCTCTGCCAGGGGCGGAGTCGGTTCGTCCGGCAATGCTGTCGCTGCGGCTGCACGCGGGCGCCGTGACGCATCTCGTGCGGGCTCTGCTTCGGGCGCAGGAGGCGGCACGTCGGTTTCGGCCTTCGACTTCCAGGTCGTGCGCAGCGGCACGGATGGAGCGACCGCCGCATCGCCTTCGGGCGCCACACGCTTGATCCGATCGGCAAAGCGCCGTCGTGTTCCGGGCTGCTCCGGCTCGGGCGTCAGCGCAGCGGCTGGCGTGGGCATATCCGGCGCGGCCCAAGGCGCGGGTGCGGCTTCGGGTTCCGCTTGCGCGATCAGCGCAGGCGCGTCCGGCGGCTCCACCAGCGGCGGGGCAGCTTGCTCGGGGACCGCTTCCAGCTCGGGTGCCAGCTCGGGTGCAGGTTCGGGTGCCAGGTCGGGTGCAGGTTCGGGTGCAGGCTCTGGCGGCGGGGTCCAGGCCTGTGCCGTCTCCGCTTCAGGCTCGGCAAAGCGCTTGGCAACCAGCTCGCTGGCCTCGACATGACGCGCCAGCAACAGTTCGGCCGTGTCCATGTCGGCCCGGCGACCCGACTGCACCCGGGTCTTGATCGCGGTGATCACCGCCGAGGCGCCACTGTCGCGGAACAGCTCGCGGTTCACCTGCCCGCCCGCTGGCATCGCCGCGCGGGCCTGCTTGGCCGAGATCGACAGGATCTGCCGGAACTCCTCGCTGGCGCGCAGCTCGACGCGGTCATGCATCGCCTGCGCCGCGTCCCGGCTGCCCAGAAGGTCGACCTTGGTGAGGAACATGAAACTGTTGTCCTTCACCGCGTCGGGCAGGCTTTCCCAGACCGCCTGCTCCTTCGGCAGGTACGAGGTGGTGCACCAGATCACGATGTCGGCGCGCTTGCTGGCCCAGGTCGCGGCCCGCTTCTGTTCGGCCTCCATCGGGCCGGCCGAGACTTCCAGCAGGCTGATGACCCGCAGGGCGGGCAGGTCCAGCTCAAGTGTCACCAGCGCGGGCGCCAGCGGCAGCACCTCGGCCAGGTCGGCGCCGGGAACGACCTTCGTCGTGCCATCGGTCAAGGTGCAAAGCATCCGCGTCACATCGCCGTGCTGGACGATGATCGTTGGCAGGCGGAGTGTTTCCGGCACGACGACCGACCCGACCAGCAGGTTCAGGATCGACGACTTGCCCGAGCCGGGCAGCCCCAGCAGCGCGACCCGCGCCGGACGCTCCAGCCGTTCGATCAGACGTTCCGCAGCCTCTGCCGGACCGCCGGCAGGGAGGAGCCCGCGATCAAGTGCGCGGCCAAGCCGCTGGGCGACAGTCAGTTCTCCGTCCGGATCTGCCATGACTTACTTTATGACGGTGACTCGACGTGGCCGCAACCGTACAGGGGACAAATCCTCAACCGATTGGTCGTGGTTGCTTTCCTGCACCGCCTCGATGACCGGGCGAGCTGCGCGCGCGGCCCTTGCTTCCGGCAGCGGAGCCGCCAGCGGAACTGGCGTTGCCACCGGGGGCGCAAGTGCTGCCGC
>PNNE01000353.1 GCA_013824055.1 Rhodobacter sp.
GGGCTTCAGCGCCGAGACCAGTTTCGACGAGATCATCCGGATCTACCTGGAAGACGACCATCCGGCAGGCCCGTCCTGACCGCCCGTCCTGACCGCCCGTCCTGACCGCCCGTTCGGCACCGACCGCGCGCCCGCCGGTCGGTGCTGGGTGCGACGATCCTGATCGCCTCCGCAATCTGCATCTCGGTGCGGGAACGAGGGGCATTACGCAGCGCTACAGCGCACCTTTGGCCACAACCTGCGCCGCCGCCGCCAGGGCGCCGGGGCCATGCGGGATGTCCAGGGCGGTCATGCCGGCCTCCATCACCGCCAGCGCGCCCAGAGTCATGTGGGCGTTCACATGGCCCATATGTGCGACCCGCAGGAAGCCGTGATAGGCCGGATCGGTCGCGGGTGCCATGCCAAGGCCGATGCCCAGCGTCACGCCCGCCTGTCTTTCGCACCAGTCGCGCAGCCGGGTGGCATGGGGGGCACCGAAGCGCGCCGCGGTCACCGACCAGCCGCGATGGGCGCGATCCGAGACGTTCATCCCGATGGCCGGGTTGCCCGCCGACCAGCAGTCGAAGGCCGCCCAGACCGCCGAGGCCAGCGAGTGGTGGCGCTTCCAGACATTGGGCAGGCCCTCTTCACGGATCATGTCCAGGGCCTCGCGCAGGCCGTAGAGGTGCGAGGTCGGCGCGGTGCCGTCCCAGATCTGCCAGAACTCCTCGGGTTCCGCCCGTGGCCCCCAGGCCCAGTAAGGCGTCGCAAGGTCAGACGCGCCGCAGCGCAGGCGGGCGGTGTCGCTGAACCAGACGAAGGCCATGCCGGGGGGCGTCATCAGCCCCTTCTGGCAGGCGGCGACCATGACATCGACGCCCCAGTCGTCCATGCGGAATTCGTCGCAGCCAAGCGAGGCGATGCAGTCCACCGCCAGAAGTGCGGGATGCCCCGCCGCATCCATCGCCGCGCGCAGGGCCGGGATGTCGGTCTTGATCGTGCTGGCCGTGTCGACATGCGTGGTCAGGACGGCCTTGATCCGGTGGGACCTGTCGGCCCGCAACGCAGCCTCGACCCGGCCCATGTCGACGGGCGCGGATTTGCCGAAGTCCAGCAGCTCGACCTCGATCCCCATCGCGCGGGCCGAATTGGCCCAGGACAGGCCGAACTGCCCCACCGCCAGCACCAGGGCCTTGTCGCCCCGGTTGAAGAGGTTGGCATTCGCCGCCTCCCACCCGGAATGGCCGTTGCCGATGTACATCGCGAGATGGCCCACCGTCCCCGCCACGGCGCGCAGGTCCGGGAAAAGCGAGGCCACCATCTCGATCAGCGGGCCTTCGTAGATGTTGGGCGAGCCCTGATGCATCGCGCGCAGCACCCGGTCGGGGATGATCGAGGGGCCGGGAATGGCCAGATAGGGGCGGCCGTTGGCAAGGCTCATGCAGCTCTCCTTCGCTTGCCCGCCATGGCTAGGCCCGAGTGCAGGCAGCGTCAATCCGGCCTGGCTTGAGGGTTGCGGCCTTTCGGGCTAAACCCTGCCGATGCACGACGAAGACCACACCCCGGAGACCGACCGCCCCTATTCCTCGCGCGAGCTTTTCCGGCGCTATTTCCGCCTGTACCTGCGGCCGCATCTGGGGCTGATGCTGCTGACCTTCCTGATCATGATGATCGAGGGGTCGACGCTGGGTCTGTTGTCCTACATGCTGAAACCCCTGTTCGACGTGGTCTTTGCCGAGGGCGGCTCGGGTCTCCTGATCTGGGTGGGCCTGGCGATCCTGGGGCTGTTCCTCGTGCGCGCGACCACCTCGATCCTGGGGCGCTGGCTGCTGACGCGCATCAACCAGCATGCCGCCGGGGCGATGCAGGTCGACCTGGTGCGCCATCTTCTGACGCTGGACGCAAGCTTTTACCATGAGCATTCGCCCGGCAAGCTGATCGAGAGGGTGCAGGGCGACACGATGGCCGCGCAGGGGGCTGCGGTGCTGGTGATCGGCGGGGTCGGGCGTGATGTGGTCGCGCTGATCGGCCTGTTCATGGTGGCGATCTGGATCGATCCGTACTGGACCGCCGCAGCCATGATCGGCGCGCCGCTTCTGCTGTTTCCCGCCTATCTTCTGCGCCGCTACCTGCGGCGCAAGGCGATGCTCACGCGCGAACAATCCGGCCTGCGTGCGACACGGCTGGACGAGATCTTTCACGGCATCCAGTCGGTCAAGCTGAACCGGATGGAGGACTATCAGACCTCGCGCTTCCAGCGGATCATCGACAGCATCGTCCGCGCCGAGGTCAAGACCGCGCTTGGCCGCGCGGCAATGCCCGCGCTGGTCGACGTGATCACCGGGCTGGGCTTTTTCGCCGTGCTGATGCTGGGCGGCGCCGAGGTTGCCAGCGGCGAGCGGACGACGGGCGAATTCATGTCCTTCTTCACCGCGATGGCGCTGACGTTCCAGCCGATCCGGCGTCTCAGCGATCTGGCGGGCCAGTGGCAGGTGGCCGAGGCCAGCCTGGAGCGGATCTTCACGCTGTTCGACACCCTGCCCGCAGGTAGCCGACCGGCGCAAAGCCGGGCCCGGCCTGCCCCCGGTGCGCCCGAGATCCGGTTCGAGAACGTCAGCTTCACCTACCCCGACCGTCCGGTGCTGGAGGGTCTGAGCTTCACCGCCGAGGCCGGCAAGGTCACCGCGCTGGTCGGGTCCTCGGGCGCGGGCAAGTCCACGGTGTTCCAGCTGATCTCGGCCCTGATCGAGCCGCAGTCGGGCCGCATCCTGATCGGCGGCGTCGATGTCCAGGACCTGAGCCTGTTCGACCAGCGCGCGCTGCTGGCCGCCGTGTCGCAGGACGCCGCACTGTTCGACGAGACCCTGCGCGAAAACCTGCTTCTGGGCCGCGAAGACAGCGACCCGGAACACCTGATGCAGGTCCTGGACGATGCCGAGGCGTCGGGGTTCGTTTCCGCCATGCCGCTTGGCCTTGACACCCATGTCGGCACCCGCGGCTCGGCCCTGTCCGGGGGCCAGCGGCAGCGTGTGGCGATTGCCAGGGCGCTCCTGGCCGATGCGCCGGTCCTGCTGCTGGACGAGGCGACCTCGGCCCTGGACACCCGGACCGAGGCTGCCGTCTCGGCAGCCCTGTCGCGCGCCCAGAAAAGCCGGACCACGCTGGTCATCGCGCACCGGCTGTCCACCGTGAAAGGCGCCGACAAGATCATCGTGCTGGACCGCGGCCGCCTGATCGAGGAAGGCACCCATGATCAGCTTATGGCCCTCCGCGGGCTTTACGCCCAGTTGCAAGGGGCACAACTGCGTGACTGAGGCCTTTCCCCGCCCCGCCCGGCCCCTGGACTGCCTGGCATGACCCAGACTGCGCGCACCCTCTGGACGCTTTCCGGCAAGGATGCCCTGACCTTCCTGCAGGGCCTGGTCTCGAACGACCTGCGGCCGCTGGAGACGGGTCCCGGCATTGTCTGGGCCGCGCTTCTGTCGCCGCAGGGCAAGTATCTGGCCGACTTCTTCGTGGTGCGGCTTGCCAGCGGGCCGCTCTTGATCGACATCGCCGCGCCGCTTGCCGCAGACACCCTGCGGCGTCTGACCCTCTACCGGCTGCGCGCCGATGTGCAGATCCAGCCCGCGTCGCTGACCGTCAGCCGCGGCCTTGGCACTCCGCCCGCAGACGCCCTGCCCGACCCGCGTCATCCTGCCCTTGGCTGGCGGCACTACGGCACCGATGCGCTGCCCGAAGCGCCGGTCGACTGGGACGCCATTCGCGTCCGGCACGTGATCCCGGAAAGCGGCGTCGAACTGGTGCCGGATGAAACCTACATCCTTGAGGCGGGGTTCGAGCGTCTGCACGGCGTCGATTTCCGCAAGGGCTGCTACGTCGGCCAGGAAGTCACTGCGCGGATGAAGCACAAGACCGAGCTGCGCAAGGGCCTGGTCCGCGTCGCGGTCGAGGGCACGGCCCCTGTGGGCACCGAGATCCTGGCCGACGGCAAGCCCGCGGGCACGCTTTTCACCCAGTCCGGCGGCAAGGCCATCGCCCATCTGCGCTTCGACCGTGCCGGACAGGCCATGCAGGCCGCAAGCGCCCGGGTCCAGCTGGACGACTGACCGGCCCCGCACCCTTGACCCTGCGGAACGCACGGACTTGCAAGAAAATGTAAACCAATGGTTGAAAGACTGTCGGCCTTCCCCATATGTCGCTTTGTCCGGGGGATCGATACGACTATATACAGTGCCATACGGAATGGGCTATGCAACGGACGCATAGCAGTTATTCCAAAAGCGGTCAGCCCGAATCGTGACCGAACCGTTACAACCCACGAACGCCGCGAAAGACAAGAGCAAGAAAAAAGGAAAACCCGATGCGTGACACCATCGACAGCACCGCCTTCAATTTCGAGCAGGGGCAGCGTGCACGCAAGCTTTTTGCCGCCGTGGTTCTGGCGGCCCTGGACGACGCCATTGCCGACGACAAGAAGTACGGCAACGGCCCGGACCAGATTGCCCGCTGGGCGCGTTCGCGCGACGGTCGTGAGGTGCTGTCCTGCGCCGGAATCGACCCTAACGAGCGTGTCGTGAAGGGCCTGATGGAATTCGTCTCGAAGGGCGTGCGCACCTCGGTCGCGCTGAGCCGCGAAGAGTCCGAACGCCGCCACGCGCAGGAACTGGAGCAGGCCGAAGCCGCCTGATCCGTTTGCCTGCGGACCACCCGATGCGCGCCCCGACGGGGCGCGTTTCCATTTCCGGTCCCGGCGCCTAGTCCAGGGCGCCCAGTCCAGATCGCCTAGTCCAGATCGCGCGCCATCAGCGCGCGGTTGATTTCGGCGCGGACCAGCTTGCGGACATTGCGCGTGATCCGCTCGCCCAGGTCGCCCTGCAGCTCTTCGCGGATCATCTGCCGGACAATGTCCTGCAACGCCGCCTCATCCAGGACGGCCAAGGGCGTCCCGTCGGCGTCGATGATCTCGGTCGGCATCCGCTGCGGCGGGATGTCCTGGGTCGCGGCGGGTTCTGGCTGGTCAGT
>PNNE01000025.1 GCA_013824055.1 Rhodobacter sp.
TTTTCACGTTCACGTAGACATTCGGCACCTTGTAGGGCCCGGCCATCAGCGTGCCGTGCAGGAAGGTCGGCGTCACCGTGGCAAAGTTCGAAAGATATGCCCCGACGTTTGCCAGTGTCTCGGTGCGGAAGGCGATGAAGTTGCCCTCAAGATCGCAGGCGAGTTCGATCTTCGTCACGTGGTCGCGGCCATGCGCGTCGGACAGAAAGCTCTCTGACCGTTCCGCCGTCCACTTCACGGGCCGATGCAGCTTCTTCGCCGCCGCCAGCACCAGCGCCTCTTCGCCGTAGTGATAGATCTTCGACCCGAAGCCGCCGCCCACATCTGGCGCCACCACGGTCAGCTTGTTCTCGGGGATGCCCAGCACGAAGGCCGCAACCAGAAGCCGCGTCAGGTGCGGGTTCTGGCTGGTCGTCGTCAGCTTGTAGTCGCCGGTTCCGGGAAAATACTCGCCGATCGAAGCCCGCGGCTCCATCGCGTTCGGCACCAGCCGGTTGTTCACCAGATGCAGCGTGGTGACATGCGGGGCGGACTTGATCGCCGCGTCAACGGCTGCACGGTTGTCCTCGATCCAGCCCCAGTCGTAGCACTGGTTGTCCGGGATCTCGTCATGCACGCGGTTGTTGCTGTCGGCCAGTGCGCGGGCCATGTCGATGATCGCCGGCAGCTCCTCGATCACGCTGTCCTCGGCCAACTGCTCTGCCGCGTCACGCGCTTCGGCATGGCTTTCGGCGATGACCGCCGCATAGGCGTCGCCGACGTGGCGCACCTTGCCATGCGCCAGCACCGGGCGCTTCGGCTCGCGCATCGGCTCGCCGTTGCGGGACTTGATCAGCCAGCCCGCCGGGTTGCCGCCGACGTCCTTGAAATCCTCGCCGGTAAAGACCGCCAGCACGCCCGGCATCGCCGCCGCCTTCGTGGTGTCGATCTTCACGATCCGCCCATGCGCCACGTTCGAGCGCACGAACACCGCCGCGGCCTGCCCGTGGATGGTGAGGTCGTCGGTGTAGACCCCGCGCCCCGTCAGGAAGCGGACATCCTCGCGGCGCTTGGTCGATGCGCCAATCCCATGATCCTTCGGCATGTTCCCCCCTATTCCGCTGCAAGAGCCGAGACGTCCTGCCCCGAGGCAGCCATCACGGCCTTGACGATGTTGTGATACCCCGTGCACCGGCAGATGTTGCCGTCCAGATAGTGCCGCACCTCGGCCTCGGTCGGCCTTGGGTTTTCCGCCAGCAGCGCGGCGGCCGACATCACCATGCCCGGCGTGCAAAAGCCGCATTGCAGCCCGTGATGATCCTGGAACGCCTGCTGGATCACGCCCAGCGAGCCGTCGGCATTCGCCATCCCCTCGATGGTCCTGACCGTGCCGCCCGCCACGTCGGCGGCAAAGACGGTGCAGCTTTTCACCGGCTTGCCATCGACATGCACCACGCAGGCGCCGCACTGGCTGGTGTCGCAGCCGACATGGGTGCCGGTCAGCCCCAGCCCTTCGCGCAGGAACGCGGACAAGAGCGTCCGACCCTCCACCTCACCCCAAACGGCCTTGCCGTTCACGGTCATCACGACCTTCGTCATCCTCATCCTCCCTGGGTAGTCCTAGGTAATCCTGGTGCCGCCGGTTCAGCCGATCAGGCGTTTGAACCAACCCTTCTTCTTTTCCCCCGAATCGGCAACAGCCTCATCGGTCACGTCTTCGGGTTCCGCCGGCTCTTCGACGGCCGCCTGAAAGCGGGTGAAGAACTCGTCGGCCAGCTTCCTGGCGAAGCTGTCGATGATCCGGCTGCCCAGCTGGGCGATCTTGCCGCCGACATTGGCTTCGGCCTCGTAGGTCAGGCGGGTGCCGCCTGCCATCGGCTCGAAGCTGACGGTTGCGCCACCCCTGGCAAAGCCCGCGACGCCGCCCTTGCCCTCGCCGCTGATCTTCAGCGAGCGGCCCTCGACGATGTCGGACAACTGGACAAGGCCGGTGAAGGTGGCGCTGACCGGGCCGACCTTCTGCTTGACGACGGCCTCATAGCCGTCGGCGACCGATCCGGTCAGGCTTTCGCAGCCGGGGATGCATTCCTTCAGCACTTCGGGGTTCAGGATGGCGTCCCAGACCGTCTTCGGGTCGGCCTTGATCTCGCGGGTATCACTCAGCAGCATGAAAAACTCCCCCTCTTGGGCCGCAGACTAGGGCCAGAGGTGGCGTCCGGCTATGCTGCCTAAGTCGTAGGGTCCGACAGCCGGGCGACCACGGCTTCCAGGGCGCGGGGGTCGATGGGCTTGTGCAGGATCTCGATGCCTGCGGTTGCGGCCAGGTCCTGCAAGGCCGCCCCCCGATCCGCCGTGATCAGGCGTGCCGGCACCGGCCCATGCGCCTCCCGCAGCGCGGCCAGAGCCTCGATCCCGGTCATGCCCTCGCCCAGCTGGTGATCGACGATGAAGATGTCGGGCAGGATGCCGATCTCGTCGATCAGGGCGACCGCCTCTTCGCCCGAAGCCGCCTCCAGCACCGTCATCCCCCATTTTTCCAGCAACAAGCCCAGAGCCCGGCGCAATTCGGCGTCGTTTTCCACCAGAAAGGCGATCTTGTCCGCCGCGACCGGCCCGCACCGCCGTTCGGGCGCGACGGTCTGCATCGGCAGGTCCGGCCCCTCGGACAGCGGCACCTGCACCATGAAGCAGGTCCCGTGGCCGACTTCGGACTGCAACCCCAGCGGATGACCCAGCAGCGCGCAGGCCCGTTCCACGATGGCCAGCCCCAGCCCCATCCCCTCGCTGGCCGAGGCGCGGGCGTTCAGACGGTGGAACTCCTTGAAGATGTCGTTCTGCGCGTATTCCGGAATACCGGGGCCGGTGTCCCGGATTTCCAGCCGCACCACCCCGCCCCGCCGCCGCGCGCCGACCAGCACCCGGCCCTGGGCCGTGTAGCGGATCGCGTTGCCGATCAGGTTCTGCAGGATGCGGCGCAGATAGGCCGGGTCGCTTTCCACCGTGGCGCTGCACGGCACCACCGTCAGCCGCAACCCCTTTGCCGCCGCCATCGGCGTGAACTCCTCGGCCAGCGTCCGCAAAAGCCGCTCCAGGCTGACCGCTCCGACGCTGACTGCCGCCTTCCCCGATTCAAGCTTCGAGATGTCAAGCAGGGCGTCCAGCAGCCCCTCGACCGACATCAGCGCATTCTGCGCCTTTTCCAGCGCCACCTGCGCGGCGGGGTCCAGCCCTTCGCCCGCAATCGAACTGATGAACAGCTTCGCCGCCGACAGCGGCTGCAAAAGGTCATGGCTTGCCGCCGCAACGAACCGGGACCGGCTGGCGTTCGCCCGTTCGGCATGGGCCAGAGCATCCTCCAGCTCCAGCGTCCGCTCCATCACCCGCGCTTCCAGCGTCTCGTTCGCCCGGCTGAGTGCCACCAGTGCCGCCCGTTCCGCCGTGACATCGGTGAAGCTGAGAACAAAGCCCCCATCCGGCATCCCTTGCGCGAAGACGTCCAGAATCAGCTCGTCCCCGCGCCTGACCGAGAATTCCAGCGGGGGACGCAGCTCTGCCGCAACCCACCCCATCAGCGCGACCGGAGTCATCGCCTCGAACTGCATCGGCAGCCGCCCGAACACCGCCTCGAACGAGGCCCCGATCCGCAGCCGGCCCATCGGCAGCGACAGCAGGGACCCCAGCCGCTGGTTCCACCCCACCAGCCGCGCCTCGGCGTCGAAGATGCCGACGCCCTGGTTGATGTGGTCCAGCGTCGCCCGGATCACCCGCGCCTGGTCGTCCAGCAGTTTCCCGCGCTCGTGCCGTTCGGCCAGGATGATGTCGGTCACGTCGGTCTGCAGGATCACCGTCCCGCCGTCCGCCGTCCGATGCTCGCTGACCTGAACCCAGTGTCGCCCCCCAGTCGCACGTTGAAGATGACGTGCCGGTCCTTGTGCCGCCGCATCCGCCCTTCTGCCCAACCGGCCGCGCTTTGCCCGTCCAGCGCCAGATGCGGAGACCGGCTGACCATCGCGACATACCCGGCGAACCCCAGCCCTGGCTGCAACCGCGCATGGACATCCGGCATGTGCATCGCAAAGCGGCTGTTGCACATCACCAGCCGATCCTCGCGGTCGAACAGCGCAAAGCCCTCCTGCACCGTTTCGATCGCGTTGGACAGGTTCTGCCGCGCGGTTTCCGCCTCGCGCGTTGCCTCGGCCAGGCGGGCGTTGGAGTCGTTCAACAGGTCCAGCGCCCGCCCCAGGTCCTGCGTGCGTTCGCGCACCTGGTCCTCCAGCAGCGCCGCGCGCTGGAACTGGGCATAGGCCGCGCCATTGTCGTCGGTCGCCTGCTCCACCCGCCGCATCAGCGCCTCGGCGATGGTCAAAAGCTTTTCGGCCCGCCGCTCGGCACTGTCGGCCGGATTGATCAGCGTCTCGATCATGCCGCGCCCTTCGGAGGATAGATCGCCACCCCGGTCATCGTCTGGTTGACGTGCATCGAATTCAGTTGCTCGCCATAGGTCGAGAACCCGACCACCCCATGCGCCTTCAGCAAGGCCGAGACCGCGCCGAAGCGCTGGTTCTCCTGCGCCGCGATCCGCCGCAGGATGCAGTCGCAGGCCAGGATTGCCGGCCGACCGTCTTCCGCCAGATCCCGCAGCGCCTGATCCAGGTGCGCGGCCATGTCCAGCGGCTCGGCCAGGGTCAGGACCAGCCCCTCGTCGATGGCCGAGAAGAAGACCAGGTCGCCATTGGGGTCAAGCCGCTGGATCGCCCGCACATGATGGCTGCCCCCGATCCGCACCACCACGGGATGCGCGGCGAAGGTGAAGGTCGTCAGCTGCCCCGGGTCCTTGCCCAGCAGCCGCGCGTATTCCCACGCCGCCGGTTCCGCATTGATCTGATGCACCACCCGCCGCGCCGGATCGGCCCTGGTGACGACCATCCGCCGGTTGGTGGGGGTCAGATGGTTCAGGCTGAAGACGCGCACCTTGCAGGCCGTCCGGGCCAGCATCAGGACTGCCCAGCCCTGCCGGAAC
>PNNE01000073.1 GCA_013824055.1 Rhodobacter sp.
CGTTTGCGGGTGTCCGGCCGCCGGGCGATGCATGAGGCGGTGTTCGCAACGGGTGTGCCCTTTGGTGCCAAGTCGACCCTGCCCGCGATGCTGAAGGACCTTGGCCGGCTGATGCCCGCCTGCGCCGGTGTTCGCCGCTGGGGGGCCGCCTCGCTGGACCTCGCCTATGTCGCCGCGGGCCGCTTCGACGGCTACTGGGAACGCGAGCTTTCGGTCTGGGACATCGCCGCCGGGGTGCTGCTGGTCAAGGAAGCCGGGGGGCTGGTCGAAGGCCTGCGCGCAGGCACCGATCCGCTGGACGGCGCGCTGATCGCGGCGAACGACGGGCTGTTCAAGGCGATGGCCGACACGATCCGGGCCTGAGCCTCCTCGTGCGCCTTCGGCTTCTCGTCGGGAGAGCGACCAGCGAGGAGTGACGAAGTCATCGACGAGCGTCACCCGCGCTGCAGTTTCACCGGCTCGGACCGTGCCAGCCGCAGGAAATGCGCCATGTAGGGCTTGGCCGCATCCTCTTCCCGCGTCGCGGCATACATCCGCTTGGTGACCACCCCTGGCCCCAGCGGCCGCGTGATGTAGTCGGCGTTGGTCTTCACCTCGCGCATCACCCAGTCCGGCAGCACCGCCACCCCCCGGTTCGACCCGACCAGCATCAGGATCACCGCCGTCAGTTCCGCCGTCCTTTGCGCCCGCGGTTCCACCTTCGCGGGCGTCAGGATTTCGGTGAAGATGTCCAGCTTGTCCCGGCTGACCGGGTAGGTGATCAGCACCTGGTCGCGGAAATCCTCGGCGGTGATGAAATCTTTTGCCGCCAGGGGGTTCTGCGCTGATCCGACAAAGGTCGGGTGATAGTCGAACAAGGGGTTGAACACGATCCCCGGCGGCGGCTCGCGGTCGGAACTGATCACCAGGTCCACATCCTCGCGGTTCAGCGCGGGCAGCGCCTCGAAGGCAAGGCCCGCGCGGATGTCGACGTCGATCTCGGGCCAGGCATGGCGGAACATCTCCAGCACCGGGAACAGCCAGTCGAAACAGGCGTGACACTCGATGGCGATGTGCAACCGCCCCGTGCGCCCGGCCCGCAGCGCGCGGAACTCCTCCTCCATCGCGTCGATCTCGGGCAGGATGCGCTCGGCCGCGCGCAGCATCCGCACCCCCGCCGCCGACAGCCGCATCGGTTTCGACCGGCGCACGAACAGCTCCATCCCCGCCTGATCCTCCAGCCCCTTGACCTGATGCGACAGCGCCGATTGCGTCATGTTCAGCACATCCGCTGCCCGCGCCAGCCCCCCCGCCTGCTGGATCGCGCGGATCGTCCGCAGATGGCGCAACTCGATATACATGAACCAGCCTCATGAAGATGGTGAGAATTATGAATTGGTCTCACATGACGCGATCTGCGACAAGAGGGTCATTGAAGGAGACCACCATGCCCACGCCCCGCATCAGCTTTGAATTCTTCCCGCCGCAGTCGCTGGACGCCTCGTTCCGCCTGTGGGAAACGGTGCAGGCGCTGGCCCCGATGCAACCCGCCTTCGTGTCCGTGACCTACGGCGCGGGCGGCACCACCCGGACGCTGACGCATGAGGCGGTCTCGACCATCCACCGCAACTACGGCCTGCCCGTCGCCGCGCACCTGACCTGCGTCGATGCGACCCGGACCGAAACGCTGGCCATCGCCGAGGCCTATGCCGCCGCTGGCGTGACCGAGATCGTCGCCCTGCGTGGCGACGCCCCCAAGGGCGCGCAGCGGTTCGTCCCGCACCCGCTTGGCTTCGCCAACTCGGTGGAGCTGGTGGAAAAGCTGGCCCGCACCGGCAAGTTCAAGATCCGCGTCGGCGCCTACCCCGAGCGGCACCCCGACGCCGCCGACAGCACCTCTGACGTGACCTGGCTCAAGCGCAAGATCGACGCGGGGGCCTCTTCGGCCATCACCCAGTTCTTCTTCGACGCCGACACCTTCTTCCGGTTCCGCGATGCCTGCGTGCGCGCCGGGATCACCGCCCCGATCATCCCCGGCATCCTGCCGATCACCTCGTGGGAGGGGGCCAGGAAATTCGCCCGCCGCTGCGGGACCTCGGTGCCGCAGAAGCTGGACGAAGCCTTCGCCACCGCCGCCCGCGACGGGCGCGAGGAGCTGCTTGCGCTGACCCAATGCACCTCGCTGTGCGACAAGCTGCTTCAGGGCGGGGTCGAGGATCTGCACTTCTACACCCTGAACCGCCCGCATCTGACCCGCGAAGTCACCCGCGCCCTTGGCATCCTGCCCGAGGTTCTGCTGGAAAAAGTGGCCTGAGATCCGCCCGACAGGGCAACCGTCGTCTCCCTGGGCGGCTTTCCGACCTGTCCCCAGCAGGTGCCCGGAAAGCCGCCAATTTTTTGCCCGCTGCCGCCCGTTTTGCCAGTTGCCGGGGGGGGCAGATCGGCTAATCTCGCGTGACCCTAATCCGCGGACCAGACATGCCGAAGCTCGTCACCCTTCTGAACGGCCCCAACCTCAACCTCCTCGGTCTCCGCCAGCCCGAGATCTACGGGCGCGAGACGCTGGACGACGTGGCTGCCAAGGTCGCGGACCTGGCCGAAGAACTGGACCTTGGCCTGAAGGCGCTGCAGTCCAACCACGAAGGCCAGCTCGTCGACTGGATTCACGAGGCGCGGGGCAGGTCGGCCGCGATCATCATCAACCCTGGCGCCTATTCCCACACCTCCATCGCCATTCTGGACGCCCTGAACGCCTATGAGGGCCTGGTGCTGGAGGTCCACATCTCCAACATCCACAAGCGCGAGCCGTTCCGGCACCATTCCTACGTCTCATCCCGCGCCGACGGCGTGATCGCGGGCTGCGGGACCGAGGGCTATCTTCTGGCGCTGCGCCGGATCGCAAGCCTGCTCACGGCATGACCGACGGCTTCCGCTGGCACCCCGAGGCCCGGCTGTTCGACAGCGCCGGAACCGAAGTGCTGGCATCGGCCCCACCACGGTCCCGCACGGATGACGCGCGCGGCGCGGGCGGCGCACAAGGCGCCATCCTGCCCGACAGCCCGCAAGGGCTTGCCCAGGCCTTCGGCCACCCGGCCTTCCGCATCGGCGCGCCCGACCAGCCGTCGCCGGAACCGCACAGCCAACCAATCCTGGAAACCCTCACCTCCGGCTCCACCGGCCAGCCCCGCCGCATCCGCCGCACCCAAGCCTCCTGGGCCGCCAGCTTCGCCGTCACCGCCAGCCTGGGCATCGGACCCGGCGCGCGCGTCGCCACTCTGGGCCGACTGGTCCACTCCCTTTCGCTTTACGGCGCGATCGAGGGCCTGAGCCTTGGCGCGCATGTCCACCATCTTGCCGACCTCCGCCCCGACCGCCAGCGCACAGCACTGGCCGCCCGGCGCATCACCCAGCTCTACGCCACCCCCGCGCAGCTGCGCCTGCTCCTCGGGCCCGACCCGCTGCCCGACCCACTGCCCGACCCACTGACCGACCTGGGCCTGATCCTCGTCGGCGGCTCCAAGCTCGACCCCGCCCTGCGCGCCGGCCTTGCGGCCCTTGCCCCCAAGGCCCACCTCCGCGAGTTCTACGGCGCGGCCGAGACCAGCTTCATCACGCTCGCCGACGCGACCACCCCCGAGGCGTCGGTGGGCCGCCCCTATCCCGGCGTGGCCCTCCAGCTTGACCCATCGGGGGAAGTCTGGGTGAAAAGCCCCTACCTTTTCCTGGGTTACGCCCCTGCCTTTCACACTTGCCCAAATATCCCCGCCGGAGGCATCGCCGAGCCGGTTGCGCGTTCTTCACGCGCAGAGGCGAGACAAGGGACTTGCGCGTCAGCGCTCGATTCACCTCCCGCAGCCACCCGCTGGCGCGACGGCTGGCTTTCCGTGGGCGAGATCGGCGCTCTGAATGAGGGCTTCCTCCACCTCAAGGGTCGCGCCGGGCGGATGGTCACCGTGGCCGACCAGAACGTCTTTCCCGAAGAGATCGAGGCGCTGCTCCACAGTCTGCCCGGCGTCAGCCGCGCGGCCGTCCTGCCGGTCCCGGACGCCAGGCGCGGCCACGGCCTGATCGCCGTCCTGCAAGGCGACCCGCGGCAGGAGACGGCGATCCTGACCAGCCTGCGCCAGGCCCTTGGTCCGCTCAAATCCCCCAGGTCGCTGATCTGGCGGGACGACTGGCCCGTGCTTGCCTCTGGCAAGACCGACCTTCTGGCGCTGGGGGCCACGATTTGGCCCGCCTGATCGCGGCCCGCCGCACCGCCGTCGTCCCGCGCAATGGGGCCTTCGCGCGCCTGTCGCTGGAAGAGCTTGCCGCCCCCGTCCTGCAAGCCTGCCTTGCTGACGCCGGGCTCGGGCCGTCGCAGGTCGACGAGGTCATCCTCGCCAACGCCCTTGGCGCCGGGGGCAACCCGGCCCGCCGGGTGGCGCTTGCGGCGGGCCTGCCGGAGGCCGTCGCCGGCCTGACCACCGACCGGCAATGCGCGGGCGGGCTGGACGCGATCCTGCTGGCCAGGGCCCTGATCGAGTCCGGCGCCGCCGACGTCGTTCTGGCCGGTGGCGTCGAAAGCTACTCCCGCCGCCCGCTGCGCCTGAAGACCGACCCGGACGGCGGCCCGGCGATCCGCTACGACCAGGCCCCTTTCACCCCCTGGCCCGAGCGTGACCCGGACATGACCGGGGCTGCCGAAGCCCTCGCCCGCCGTCTGTCGATCTCCCGCGGCCGCCAGGAGGGCTGGGCGGCCAACAGCCACGCCAAGGCCCTTGCCGCCGACCAAAGCGCCGAGATCGTCCCCCTGAACGGCATCACCCGGGACGCCTTCCCGCGCACCCTCTCGCCAAGGCTGCTTGCCAAGGCGCCCGTTCTGACGGGCAGCATCACCGCCGCCACCGCTGCCGTCGCCGCCGATGCCGCCGCGGTCTGCCTGATCGTCTCGGACCGCATTGCGCAGGGCAGGGGCCTTGCGCTTCTGGCCGGGGCCACCCTCGGCGGCGACCCTG
>PNNE01000083.1 GCA_013824055.1 Rhodobacter sp.
CTGCCCAAGGCCGAAGTGCCCCGTCGGCATGGTCAGCCCGGTGGCTGCAAGGCCCGCCTGCGTCGCCGCCACCGCCGCGTCGTCGGCATAAAGCGCGCCGTAGCCCTCCACGGCGGTGTAACCCGCCTTCGCCACCATCTCGAAGGTCCGGGACATCGGCGGGAAGTTTCGGGAAGAGTAGAGCTGATAGCTGAACATGGGTTTGCCTTTCGTCAGCCGCCGCAGGTGGCGGAATGGAGATCCCTCAGGGTGAATGCGGGCACTGCCGATGGGTCCTGGGGGGTGAAGGTGATTGTGGCCGGATGGCCGGGGAACAGGGTCACGGCATTGGCCGAGAAGCGGCCTGGAACTTCGGATTCCACTGCAACAAAGGGGGCGAGTGCCTTGACTTGCAAGGTCAATTTCCAGACGCCACCCTCACGCACGATGTCCGCCGTCAGGCCCGAGGGCAGCAGGTCATAGGCCTTCCACGGCTTTGGCGCATGCACGTCCCCGCCCTGCGCGTCGCCGGACCAGGTGAAAGCCAGAACCTCACCCGCCTGCAAGGCATCGGGGGCAAGTTGCAGCACCGGCACCGCCGCGTCCGGGGACACCGCAGCCGTCGCCTCGGCCAGTTTCCGCACCGACCCGTCCATCGCCGCCGCACTGGCCGTGACCGTGAGCGTCACCGCTTCGGGCCGGTCATTCACCGCCCGCAGGACAATCCCGCCCGCCTGCGGCACCGCCACAACCGTCACCGGCGCATAGAACCGCGCGGCCATGTGATGCAGCAGCTTCCAGTTCCCGCCGTGGTCCAGACTGGACCAGGAACAGACCGGCCAGGTGTCGTTCAGCTGCCAGTAGAGCGTGCCCTGGCAATGCGGCTTCAGACTGCGCCAATGGGTGACGGCGGTCTTGATCGCCAGCCCCTGCTGCACCTGGCTGACATAGACGAAATTCGCGAAATCCACCGGGAAGCGGAAATAGCGGAACATCGTCTCGGCGATCCGCGCATTGCCGCCGGGGTTCTTCTGGTGGCTCTCCATCACCGGGCTGGCGATGTTCCAGTCCTTCGGATCGGCAAAGCGCGCGATGGCGGTCAGCGAGGGGTAGGACTGAAAGCCGAATTCGCTGCAAAACCTTGGGCTTACGTCGCGATAATGATCAAAGTCGCGCCCCTCGTGCCACACGCTCCAGAAATGCATGTCGCCCGACGAGTCATCGTGCCAGGCGTCCCCGAAGGACATCGGACCCGGGCTTGGCGACGACGGCCACCAGTTGGCCCCCGGCAATGTCTCATGCAGCGCTGCCTCGACCGTCCGGTTCAGCCGGTCATAGTTCACCAGATAGCGGTCGCGGTCGGCGCGGGATTCGGGAAACCAGGTCAGCGCCCCGATCAACTCGTTGTCGCCGCACCAAAGGGCAATGCAGGCGTGGTGGCTGATCCGCGCCACAACATCCCGCACCTCGGCATCGACTTCCGCCAGGAACTCGGGCGTCGAGGGATACAGGTGGCAGGCGAACATGAAGTCCTGCCAGACCATCAGCCCCAGCTCGTCACACAGATCATAGAACCAGTCCGGCTCGTACCGCCCGCCGCCCCAGACGCGCAGCATGTTCATGTTGGCATCTACCGCCGATTGCAGCAGCGCCCGCACGCCCTCGACCGTGATCCGCCCGAACAGCGCATCCGCCGGGATCCAGTTCGCCCCCTTGGCAAAGACCGCGCGCCCGTTGACCTGCACCCCGAAGGACCGGCCCGCCGCATCCGGCTCGGACACCAGCTTCAGGTCCCGCAGGCCGATCCGCTTGACCACCCGCGCCCCGCCGCCGGTCAGCACCAGGTCGTGCAGCACCTGCGCGCCTTGCCCCGCAGGCCACCACAGCACCGGGTCGGCGATGACCAGAACCAGGTCAGCCACGCCACCGATCACCGGAGCAGTTTGCAAGACACCACAAAGACTTGCCGTCACATCCTCAGACGTCGCATGAACCCGCAGCCGCAGTTCGACCTGGGCCGCGGAATGCAGCTGATCCACCAGCACATCGCCGATGCGCGGCGCCACAGGCTCCAGCCGGACCGCCCCGGACACCCCGAAGATCCCCAGCGCGATGTTCCAGTCCCAGCCGAAATCGCACTGCTGTTTGCGCAGCATGTTGTTGTAGGCAATCGCCCCGTTCACCTGGTGGTACGGGATCGGAAACGGCATCCGCGCCGCCCGCGCCAATGCCTCGCGCACCGGAGAGCGAAAGCGGATCTCGACCACATTCTCTCCCGCCCGCAGCGCGGACGAGACATCCACCCGCCAGCGCCGGTGCACGTTGGCTGCCGACAGGACCAGGACCCCGTTCAGCCGCAGCTCGGCCACCGTGTCCAGCCCTTCGACCACCAGTTCGGCGGCAGAGCCGTCATGGTCGAACACCCGCCGCGCCACCCAGTCCCGCTCGGAAACCCAACGCACGTCATACTCGTTCCGGCCCCAGTAAGGCTCCGGGATCACCCCCGCCTTCGCCAGCGCCGAGACGCCATCGCCCGGCAGGTCGAAGTCAATGACATGGGCGCCGCTTTCGTCCGAAAGCGTCCAGCACCCCGCCAGATCGAGCATGGTTCAGATCCTCTGTTCCGACTTCGCGTCAAAGATCGAGGCCTTGGGGATATCCAGCCCCAGATGCACCTTGGTCCCCGGCGGGAGCCGCCCCTCGACCGGCACCCGCACGCTCATGGTGGTGCCTTCGGCCTTCAGCCACAGAAGGCTGTCCGCGCCCAGGTTTTCGTCAATTTCCACCTCGGCCGCGAGCGACGGTCCTGCCAGCGGCGTCGTCGACACGGTGATATGCTCGGGCCTCACCCCAAGGATGGCATCGTCACGCTCCAGGACCGCCCCGCCCTCATAGCCCGCCAGGTCGATCCTGGTGGAGCCGAACTGGAAGGCCCGGCCATTATCCAACGTGCGCCCTTTCAGGAAGTTCATCGACGGGCTGCCGATGAAACCCGCCACGAACAGGTTCGACGGCCGGTTGTAGATCTCCAGCGGCTCGGCAAGCTGCTGGATCACCCCGCCCTTCATCACCGCGATGCGGTCGGCCAGGGTAAGCGCCTCGATCTGGTCATGGGTCACATAGACCATCGTGTTGCCAAGCTGGTTGTGCAGGCGCTTGATTTCCACCCGCAATTCAGACCGCAGCTTGGCGTCCAGGTTCGACAGCGGCTCGTCGAACAGGAACACGTCCACGTCCCGCACCAGCGCCCGGCCGATGGCCACCCGCTGGCGCTGCCCGCCCGACAGCGCCGCCGGCTTGCGGTCCAGCAAGGGCTGGATCTGCAGGATCTCTGCCGCCCGGGCGATCCGCTTGTCGATCTCGGGCTGCGGAACCTTGGCGTTCTTCAACCCGAAGGACAGGTTCCCGCGCACCGTCATCTGCGGATACAGCGCGTAGGACTGGAACACCATGCCGATGCCGCGCTCGGACGGTTCCGACCAGGTGACGTTCTTGCCCTTGATGAAGATCTGGCCATCCGAAATGTCCAGAAGCCCGGCCAGACAGTTCAGAAGCGTGGACTTGCCGCAGCCCGACGGCCCCAGAAGGACGATGAACTCCCCTTCCTGCACGTGGAGGTTCATGTTCTTCAGCACCGACACCGACCCGAAGGTCAGCGTCAGGTCCTTGACTTCAATCGAGTTTACCATGCGTTCAGCCTTTCACCGCACCAGCGGCGATACCGCGGACGAAAAGTTTGCCAGAGATGAAGTAGATGATCAGCGGCACCAGCCCGGTCAGCAACGTGGCGGCCATGTTGACGTTGTATTCCTTGACCCCCTGGACCGAGTTGACGATGTTGTTGAGCTGCACCGTCATCGGGTAAAGCTCGTTCGAGGAGTAGATGACGCCGAACAGGAAATCGTTCCAGATCCCCGTCACTTGCAGGATGACCGCGACCACGAAGATCGGCATGCTCATCGGCAGCATGATGCGGAAATAGATGCTCCAGAACCCCGCGCCATCGACCCGCGCCGCCTTGAACAGCTCTTCGGGCATGCTGGAAAAGTAGTTGCGGAACAGCAGCGTCAGGATCGGCATGCCGAAGATCGTGTGCACCAGCACCAGCCCGGTCAGCGACCCGAAGAGCCCGACACTGCCCAAGAGGATCGCGATCGGATAGATCATCACCTGGAACGGAATGAAGGCGCCCAGGATCAGGATGGTGAAGAACGCCTCGGACCCCTTGAACTTCCAGTTGGCCAGCGCATAGCCGTTCACCGAGGCGATGGCGATCGAGATGATCACCGAGGGCACGGTGATGTAGACCGAATTCATGAACCCGCGCGACAGCCCGTCGCAGTTGATGCCGGTGCAGGCTTCGGACCAGGCCTTGACCCAGGGCTGGAAGGTGATCTCCATCGGCGGGGAAAAGATGTTGCCCATCCGGATCTCGGGCATGCCCTTCAGCGAGGTCACCACCATCACGTAAAGCGGGATCAGGTAGTAGACCGCGATCACGATCAGCGTGCCGTACAGCATGATGTTGGTGGGCGACAATGCGCGCTTGGGCTTTTGCCCGCGCGGTCCGGTCATCGCGCCGGCAGTGACGGACAGATCAGCCACGCTTCTTTCCTCCGAATTCAAGATAGGCCCAAGGGATCAGGATGATGACGACCGACACCAGCATCATGGTCGATGCCGCAAAGCCCTGTCCCAGGTTCTGCGCCCCGAACAGCTGCTGCATCACGTAGATCGCCGGCATGTCCGAAGCCAGTCCCGGCCCCCCCGAGGTCTGCGCGATGACCAGATCATAGACCTTGATGATGCCCGATGCGATCAGCACCAGGGCGGTGACAAAGACCGGCTTCATCATCGGGATGATGATGACGACATAGGTCTTCCAGGTCGCGATGCCGTCGACGCGGGCAGCCTTCCAGATGTCCTCGTCGATGCCGCGCAGCCCGGCCAGCATGATGCACATGATCAGCCCGGTCCCCTGCCA
>PNNE01000232.1 GCA_013824055.1 Rhodobacter sp.
TGCGCTATGGGGCAAGCCATCTGGTCGAGCCGATGAAGCTGACCGCGGGCAAGAAGCGTCACGCGCTGGTCGTGCTGGGCTAAGCACAGAGTGGACGTAGGGTGGGCGATATCGCCCACCCTGCCGATGTCATTGCTGAACGGAGACCTTGGTCATCACGTCCGGGGTGGCGGGCGGCTCGCCGCGCTGGATCGCGTCGACGACCTCCATCCCCGAGACGACGTTGCCGACGACGGTGTACTGGCCATCAAGGAAGCTGCCGTCGCCGAACATGATGAAGAACTGGCTGTTCGCGCTGTTCGGGTCATTGGAGCGGGCCATGCCGACGACACCGCGCTGGAAGCTGAGGTCGTTGGTGAACTCGGCCGGGAGGTCGGGTTTGGACGAGCCTCCCATGCCGGCCATGCTGAGATCGCCACCCGCCTTGCCATTCGAGACGTCGCCGGTCTGGGCCATGAAGCCGTCGATGACGCGGTGGAAGACCACGTTGTCGTAGGCGCCTTCGGAGGCCAGAGCGGTGATCTGGGCCACGTGCTGCGGCGCGACGTCGGGCAGAAGGTCGATGACCACGGTGCCATTGGCCGCACCTGCGACCTCGATCACCAGGTTCGGGCCGGGGCCGTCGGTGGCCTGGGCCTGCGCCGGGCTGGTCTGGCTGATGCCATACCCCACGACGACAGCAAGACCGGCGACAAAGAGGCCGCCTGCGATGACGCGATCAACCCTGGACATCGGCAGCCACCCTGACAGTGATCATGCGGTCGGGGTTCGCCGGAGGCTCGCCCTTGGCGATCTTGTCGACATGGTCCATCCCCGCGATGACGCGGCCGTAGACCGTGTACTGGTTGTTCAGGAAATGGTTGTCCTTGAAGTTGATGAAGAACTGGCTGTTGGCCGAGTTCGGGTTCTGCGAGCGTGCCGCCCCAAGCGTGCCCCGGTCATGCGGCAGCTTGGAGAATTCGGCCGGCAGGTCGGGATACTTCGAGCCACCCGTGCCCGCGCGGCGCGGGTTGTAGCCGGGGCTTTCCATGTTGGCGTTTTCCACATCGCCGGTCTGGGCCATGAAGCCGTCGATCACGCGGTGGAAGGCCACGTTGTCATAGGCCTTGTCGCGGGCGAGCTGCTTCATGCGCTCGGCATGTTTCGGCGCCACGTCGGCGAGAAGTTCGATCACCACTTCGCCATCCTTCAGCGTCAGGATGATGGTGTTTTCGGGGTCCTTGATGTCGGCCATCGGTGCCTCTTGCGGTTTCAATCGGGCGTGACCGTAATGGGGGCATCCGCCCAAGGGAAGCGCAAACAGCGCTAAGCGGTTGACGGGAGCGTGATCCCCGCGCCAAAAGCGGGCAGGCCCCTTCAGATGGAGAACGCGATGCCCTGGAAAACCCTGGACGACTTGGACCTTGCGGGCAAGACGGCGCTGGTGCGGGTCGACATCAACGTGCCGATGGAAGCGGGCCGCGTCACCGACATGACCCGGATCGACAAGATCAAGCCGACGGTCGAGGCGATCATCGCCAAGGGCGGCAAGGTGATCCTGCTGGCACACTTTGACCGGCCGAAGGGCAAGGTCGTCCCGGAGATGAGCCTTTCGCATGTCGTCGACGCGCTGGCCGCGTCGCTGGGGCGGAAGGTCGTCTTCGGCGCGGATTGCGTGGGCGACGTGGCGTCGGCGGCGATTGCCGGAGCGGGCGCGGGCGAGGTCGTGCTGCTGGAGAACACTCGATTCCATCCGGGCGAAGAAAAGAACGATCCCGAACTTGCAGCGCAGATGGCGAAGCTGGGCGATGTGTATGTCAATGACGCGTTTTCGGCGGCGCACCGGGCGCATGCCTCGACCGAGGGGTTGGCGCGGCTGCTGCCCGCGGCGGCGGGGCGGCTGATGGAGGCGGAGCTGCGCGCGCTGGAAGCGGCGTTGGGCAGTCCGCAGCGGCCGGTGGTGGCGGTGGTGGGGGGGGCCAAGGTCTCGACCAAGATCGAGTTGCTGGCGAATCTGGTGACCAGGGTCGACCATCTGGTGATCGGCGGCGGGATGGCGAACACCTTCCTGGTGGCCGAGGGAATCGAGGTCGGCAAATCTCTGGCGGAGCGCGAGATGGCGGAAACCGCGCGCGAGATCCGGCACCGGGCGCAGAAGGCGGGCTGCCAGATCCATCTGCCGGTCGACGTGGTCATCGCGCGCGAGTTCAAGGCCGGGGCGGAAAGCCAGACGGTCGACGTGCTGAAATGCCCGCCTGACGCGATGATCCTGGATGCAGGGCCGAAGACGGTGGCGGCGCTGGAGGCGGTCTTTGCCTCGGCCAGGACCCTGATCTGGAACGGGCCTCTGGGCGCTTTCGAGATCGAACCCTTCGATGCCGCGACCAATGCGGCGGCGCGGGTGGCGGCGCGGCTGACCCGCGAGGGCAAGCTGATCTCGGTTGCCGGGGGCGGCGACACCGTGGCGGCGCTGAATGCGGCGGGGGCGGCGGAAGACTTCACGTTCATCTCGACCGCGGGCGGGGCCTTCCTGGAGTGGATGGAAGGCAAGGACCTGCCGGGCGTTCGGGCGCTGATGGGTTGAGCGGGCCTGGCATCAAGGCTATGCCTGCACTGAAATCTGGGAGACGGACATGACCAACGCGAAGATGACCGAACAGGTGCGGAGCGGCCGGGGCTTTATCGCGGCCCTGGACCAGTCGGGCGGATCGACCCCCAAGGCCTTGAAGCTGTACGGGATTTCCGAGGGTGAATACCAGGGCGAAGAGCAGATGTTCGACCTGATCCACGCGATGCGGGCGCGGATCATCAAGTCGCCGGCCTTCAGCGGCGACAAGGTGGTGGGGGCGATCCTGTTCGAGCAGACGATGGACCGCACCATCGACGGGATTCCGACGGCGACCTACCTGTGGGAAAAGCGCGGCGTGGTGCCGTTCCTGAAGATCGACAAGGGGTTGGAGGCCGAAGCGGACGGCGTGCAGCTGATGAAACCGATCCCGGGGCTGGACGCGCTTTTGGACCGGGCCGCGAAGGCGGGGATCTTCGGGACCAAGGAGCGGTCGGTGATCAACGCGGCGAATGCCAAGGGGATTGCAGCCGCGGTGGCACAGCAGTTCGAGCTGGGCCGTCAGGTCGCGGCGCATGGGCTGATGCCGATCCTGGAGCCGGAAGTGACGATCTCGATCGCCGACAAGGTCGAGGCCGAGGCGATCCTTCAGGAGGAAATCCTGAAGCATCTGGAAGGGCTTGAGGGCCAGGTGATGCTGAAGCTTTCCCTGCCGACGATCCCGGATTTCTACCAGCCGCTGGTCAGGCATCCGAAGGTGCTGAAGGTCGTCGCCCTGTCGGGCGGGCACTCGCGGAGCAAGGCGAACGAGATCCTGGCCCAGAACCACGGGATCATCGCCAGCTTCAGCCGGGCACTGTCGGAAGGGCTGTCCGCGCAGCAGTCGGAGCCTGAGTTCGACCGGGTGCTGCAAGACGCGGTGGACGGGATCTACGCCGCCTCGATCACCTGAGGGGGTGGCCGGGGGCGTCCTGCCCCCGGTTTCCGCTCAAGTCTTTGAGCGGGATGCATTTTCAGGATTCACAAGCGATTCGCGTTGTGGCATGGTTCGGCCAGGCCCCCGACAGAGGGGCCGGAGAAGGGCGCATGTCGGCAGTTCACACGCAAAGAGGGTTCGGCGGGCTGGTCTATCTGGCCTTCGTCGGCACGCTTGGGGTCTATTTCACCTTTGCCGCCGTGCAGGGCGACTACGGGATGTTTGCCCGGGTTGCCATCAACGCCGAGGCCGAAGTGCTGACCGCTGAACGCGACCGTCTGCAGGCCGAACTGGCAAAGATGCAGAACCTGACCAACCGGCTGTCGGATGACTTTCTGGACATTGACCTGCTGGACCAGCAGATCCGCGACGTGCTGGGCTATATGCGCAGCGACGAGATCGCGATCCGCTGAGGCTTTGGTCGGCGCCACAGCGCGTCGGTGATGATCTTCCCCTTTGGCATCCGCCATTCGGCCCTGCGCGCTGCGCATGGGTGCCATGTCGCCGGGCGAAGCTGTGGCCACCAGAATCCCTTTGACCCAATAATCACCGATGCCTTATAGATGGTTTAACACTAAACTATTTTCTGCAGCTGCAAACTGTCTGGGAGGAACCCGATGGCGAAGAGGCCTGATGCGAAACCGAACGTCTCGAAGGACGACCTGCTGAAATACTACCGCGAGATGCTGTTGATCCGCCGGTTCGAGGAGAAGGCGGGCCAGCTCTACGGCATGGGCCTGATCGGCGGGTTCTGCCATCTGTACATCGGCCAGGAAGCCGTGGTCGTCGGCCTTGAGGCTGCGACCAAGGCAGGCGACAAGCGGATCACCAGCTACCGCGACCACGGCCACATGCTGGCCTGCGGGATGGACCCGAAGGGCGTCATGGCCGAGCTGACGGGGCGCATCGGCGGCTATTCCAAGGGCAAGGGCGGCTCGATGCACATGTTCTCGAAAGAGAAACATTTCTACGGCGGGCACGGGATTGTCGGCGCTCAGGTGCCGCTGGGGGCGGGCCTGGCTTTCGCGGACAAGTACCTGGGCAATGACAACGTGACCTTCACCTATTTCGGTGACGGTGCCGCGAACCAGGGTCAGGTCTACGAGACCTACAACATGGCCGAGCTGTGGCAGTTGCCGGTGATCTTCGTCATCGAAAACAACGGCTACGCGATGGGAACATCCGTCAAGCGGTCGACCAAGTCGACGACCTACTACGGCCGCGGGCTGGCTTACGGCATTCCGGGCGAACAGGTCGACGGGATGGACGTGCTGGCGGTCAAGGCCGCGGGCGAGAAGGCGGTGGCGCACTGCCGGGCGGGCAAGGGGCCGTACATTCTGGAAATGATGACCTATCGCTACCGGGGGCACTCGATGTCGGACCCGGCCAAGTACCGCACGCGCGAAGAGGTCGAGAAGATCAAGACCG
>PNNE01000196.1 GCA_013824055.1 Rhodobacter sp.
AACGCCCAGTACAACTTCCAGATCCCGCAGATGTTCGCGGCGATCCTCCTGCTTGCCGCGCTTGGCCTGACTGCCAACGCCGCCCTCGTCACGCTGCAGCGCCGCCTGTGCCGCTGGGCCGACCTTTCCCGCTGAACCCACCCACCCAAAGGAAACGACCATGACCATATCTCTTCGCACCCTCGCCCTCTCCACGGCCCTCGGCCTCTCGCTCACCCCGGCCTGGGCCGAGGTGAACATCCGCTACCTCGCCAGCCAGGGCGGCCTGAACGCCCATGAACTGGCCGCCGAGCTTGGCTACTTCGACGGCACCGGCATCACGCTGGAAAACGTGGGCTATGCCCAGGGTGGACCGGCCTCGCTGGTGGCCCTTGCGGGTGGCAGCGTGGAACTCGGCTCTGCCGCCACCGCCGCGGTCCTGAACTCCATCGCCGCGGGCAACGACTTTGTCGCCGCCTACCCGTCGAACGGCATCAACGACCAGGCGCAGTCGATCTTCTTCGTGCTGGAGGACAGCCCGATCAAAACGGTCGAGGACATCGTCGGCAAGACCATCGCCGTGAACACGCTGGGCGCGCATCTTGACTACACGGTGCGCGAGGCGCTGCACCAGAAGGGCCTGCCCGAAGACAGCGCCAACCTGATCGTCGTGCCGGGCCCGCAGCTGGAACAGGTGCTGCGGTCGGGCCAGGTCGACATCTCGGCCTTCGGCTACTGGCAGACCACCTTCACCGGGGCCGCGCTGCAGAATGGTGGCCTGCGGGCGGTGTTCGATGACACCGATGTGCTGGGCGAGATCGCGGGCGGCTTCGTCGTGCTGCGCCGCGACTGGATCGAAACACACCCCGAAGAGGCCAAGGCCTTCGTCGAAGGCTCGGTCAGGGCGCTGGACTACGCGCGCGAGAACCCCGAGGAGACCAGGGCGATCTTCGCCCGTGTCCTGGCCGAACGCGGCGAGAATCCCGAGGTTGCCCAGTTCTTCGCAGGCTACGGCGTGCGCGAAGGCGGGCTGCCGGTGGAACGCGACATCCAGTTCTGGATCGACGTGCTGGAACGCCAGGGCACGGTCGAGGCAGGCAAGCTGGTTGCCAGGGACATCCTTTACGTGACGGGCGACAGCCCGGCCACCAACTGAAGGCGCAGGACAATGAGCGTGGTTGACACAACCCGCCGTGGAGAGGTCACCGTGCGTGACCTCTCCAAATCCTTCACGCTGAACGGCCAGCGTCTGAACGTCCTGCGCGACCTGCAACTGGACGTGCAGGGCGGCGAATCGCTTGCCATCGTCGGGCCTTCCGGCTGCGGCAAGACCACGCTGCTGCGCGTGCTGGCCGGCCTCGAGAACCCGGACAAGGGCGAGGTCCTGATCGACGGCCACCCCGTCCAGGGTGTGGGCACGGAACGCGCGATCATCTTCCAGGAGCCGCGGCTGCTGCCCTGGCTTACCGTCCTGGGCAACGTCGCCTTCGGCCTGCAGGTCCGCGGCACTCCGCGCGAAAGCGCCGAGGCCCGCGCCCGCCACTACATCCGCCTCGTCGGCCTGGCCGAGTTCGAGGACGCCTTTCCGCGCCAGCTTTCCGGCGGCATGGCGCAGCGCGTCGGGATCGCCCGCGCATTGACCGTGCAGCCCGAAATCCTGCTCCTGGACGAACCGCTTGGCGCGCTGGACGCGATGACCAAGCTGACGATGCAGGAAGAACTGTCCCGGATCTGGCGCGAGGAAAAGGTCACGATGATCCTCGTCACCCATGATCTGGAGGAGGCGATCTATCTCGCCGACCGGGTTCTGGTGCTTCCCAAGGAGAAGGGCGCCCGTCCCCGCCTGATCGAGGTGGATCTGCCCAGGCCGAGGGACCGAAGCGCCGCGCGCTTTGTCGAGATGCGGCGGCGTCTGATGGCCGAGTTCGGTCTTCACTGAAAGCGGACGTCGAACGGCGCTCTCTCCAGGCTCAGAAGCCTGTGGGTGCAGCCCCCTGACCGGGGTCGACATCGCGCCGCTCGACAAGGGCGGGGGCTCGGACGTGCGGCCATTCCTGCCGATGCCGCGCGGGGCATGGCCGCGCGTGCGCCCGATCAGACCACGCCCTCAAGGTCAGACGGCCTGGCGCAAGCAGGTCCAGGATGATGTCGGCCTGCGCCCCGCTGGCGCTGGTCTCGATGCTCGACACTGCTGGCTGCCAGATCCCTGCGCGATCCCTGCGCGCGGGGCCAGTTCGGCTTGCGTCAGGATTCGGGCGTGGCGCAGGGCGAATTCATGCCCCGCTGGCATCACGCTCGATGCACCGGGTGCATCCCTGCGACTGATTTGTGCGGAAAAACCGAACCCTGGTTGACACGACCCGAACGCAAGCATCCAACCCCTTGGACTCGCCCGCCTTGCCCTGCGTGGACAGCCGATCACCCTTGCGGCCCCCACCCCCGCCCCGGTAAGCCTTCGCCATGCGCCAGACCCTGACCCAGATCTACGAGGCCCGCGTGGCCGCAGGCACCCTTCGCCCCGACCCCGCCCAGCACGCGCTCCTGCCCCGGCTGGAGGACCTCCGCGCCTGGCTGGAAGCGAACGCGACCCGCAAGGTCGGCCTCTTCGCCGGTCTCTTCGCCAAGCCGATCCAGCCGCCACGCGGCCTTTACCTCTGGGGCGGCGTCGGGCGGGGCAAGTCGATGCTGATGGACATCTTCACCGAGGCCACCCAGATCCGGCAGAAACGCCGCGTCCACTTCCACGCCTTCATGCAGGGTGTCCACAAGGGAATGCACGCCGCCCGCGCCCGCGGCGTCGAGGACCCCCTCACCCCCGTCGCGGACGAGATCATCCGCGACCTGCGCCTGCTCGCCTTTGACGAGATGCAGATCACCGACATCACCGACGCGATGATCGTGGGCCGCCTGTTCGAAAAGCTCTTCGCCGCCGGGACCCTGATCGTCACCACCTCGAACCGCCCGCCCGGCGATCTGTACAAGGACGGCCTCAACCGCGGCATCTTCCTGCCCTTCATCGCCATGCTGGAAGACCGGCTGGAGGTCGTGGAACTGGAAAGCCCTACCGACTACCGCCAGCACCGGCTGCAAGGCGCGCAGGTCTACTTCCACCCGGCCCGGTCGGCCACCACCCAGATCGCCGCGATCTGGACCGACCTCACCGGCGGCGCCCCTGACCAGCCGCTGACGCTGGAGGTGAACTCCCGCCAGCTTACCCTGCCCCGCTTTGCCAACGGCGTCGGTCGCGCCAGTTTCTGGGACCTCTGCTCGAAACCCCTCGGCCCGGCCGACTACCTTGCCATCGCCCGCGCCGTGCGGGTCCTGATCCTGGAAGACATCCCGCAGCTGTCGTCGGCCAACTACAACGAGGCGAAACGCTTCGTCATCCTGATCGACGCGCTTTACGAGGCCAGGGTCCGCCTGATCGCCTCGGCCGCCGAGGCACCCGAAAGGCTGTACATCGAGGGCGAAGGCTCATTCGAATTCGAACGCACCGCCAGCCGCCTGCGCGAGATGCAGTCCGCCGGCTGGGGCGCCTAAGGCCCCGAAGCCCGCACTGATCGCGGCCATGCCCAGCTGATCCTGCGGCCGCACGTGCCCGGCGCGGGCATAGGCCAGCATCGCGGTCCCGGCCCGCGTTCTCTCCGCTTCCCGATCCGGGGGCAAGGGGGAGCCGCCCTCGGGGCATCGAGCCCCTCGGACGGCGCTGCCGCGGACCCAAGGGTAAGGACGTGCGGGTGGAGGGGTCGGATGCCTCCGGCGGGGATATTTGCAGAAGGGAAAGCGGCTTTCTCTTCCGCAAATATCCCGGGGGTTTGGGGGCAGCGCCCCCATCGCCGAGGAGGAGGCGCAGGCCGACGACGAGACAAGAGGCTCGCGCGCCAGCGCTCCGCCAAAGAACCGCCGGTCAGACCGGCGCGAACTCGTCGCGGGAATAGCCCTGCAGGTAAAGCAGCGCCGTCAGGTCGCCGTGGTTCACCCGCACGTCGCACTGGGCCTGCACCAGTGGCTTGGCGTGCAGGGCGACCCCGGTTCCGGCGCCAAGCAGCATCGGCAGGTCATTCGCGCCGTCGCCCACCGCCAGCGCCTGCGCCGCAGTGATCCCCAGCCGGGCCGTGATCTCGTTCAGCGCTTGCAGCTTGGCCTCCTTGCCCAGGATCGGCTCGGCCACTGTGCCGGTCAGTTGGCCCTCGGCAATGTGCAGCCTGTTCGCGCGGTTCTCGTCAAACCCCAGCTTTGCCGCCACCGCCGAGGTAAAGGCCGTGAACCCGCCCGAGACCAGCGCCGCATAGGCCCCCTGCGCCTTCATTGTCGCCAGCAGCACCGGCCCGCCCGGCATCAGCGTGATCCGGTCGCGCAAGGTCTGGGCGATCACGCCTTCCGGCAGACCCTTCAGCAACCCGACCCGCTCGCGCAGCGCGCCCTCGAAGTCCAGCTCGCCATTCATCGCCCGCGCCGTGATGTCGGCCACCCGCGCGCCGACGCCCGCCTCGTCGGCCAGCTCGTCGATGCACTCCTGGCAGATCATCGTCGAATCCATGTCGGCGATCAGCAGGCGCTTCCTGCGGCCGTCGGCAGGTTGGACCACCAGGTCGATCCGCAGCGCCTGCAGGCCCTCCCAGACCTCCCAGCGGTTCTGCGGCATGGCCTCCAGATCGAACTCTGCCGCGACGCCGGGATCAAGCCAGCGCGCCCGCCCCCCGCCCCAGGCATTGCGGAGGCTCTCGACCGTCACCCGCTCCAGCACCGGGGTTTCTGGGTTGGTCAGCAGGGTCGCGACAAGCATGGGCAGGTTTCCGATAGTGAACGACAGCAAACGGGGGTGTCGCTTTTTCGCGACCAAGCGTCGGACTATCGCGATTTTTCCGCTTGCGCCAGAGCGGCTGCATCTTTAGCCAAGGCGGCGGGACACCCTTCCCCAACGAAGGGCC